>CAVODA010000039.1:0-9074 GCA_963694265.1 Dehalococcoidia bacterium | reverse complement strand
ACTCATCGCTGAGCACTGCTTCCGTATCTCTTCGTCCGCCCCTGGGGCCCTTGGCAACCTCACGGGCCTCCCAGACGGTGGCAACTACGGTGCACTCTTTGCCGGGTTCCAAATCT
This sequence comes from Dehalococcoidia bacterium, assembly GCA_963694265.1. Taxonomy (GTDB): domain Bacteria; phylum Chloroflexota; class Dehalococcoidia; order Lucifugimonadales; family UBA3495; genus UBA9611. The sequence continues at coordinate 8,958 of CAVODA010000039.1, read as the reverse complement.
GTAATCTTTACGGCGGTGGAGTAGTCCTCATGGCGGCGAGGAAAGAGGTACAAAAGGTCGCGGATAGTCTCCACTTCTAATTTTTTAAGTCGGGCGGTGAGCTTGGTGTCCACACCCTTTAGTCGATCAACCGGGGCATCAACAGTAATTTCTGCTGGCGGTGTTTTGTAGGCTAATTTTTTCTCGGTGGCAGGTTTCTCGGTGGCAAGTTTATCAGCAGCAGGTTTCTTAGCTCTGGGTTTGGCCTTTGTGGGAGTGGCCACCGTGTGACTTGGCTCGCGATTGGGGTCCGCAGGGCCGCCCAGCGCCTCCCGCCATTGAACCACCCACTGCTCTCGTACTTTCGCGGACATGGAGTCGTACGACTCATGCAGCATAAAATTTTCGTCGATAACTGCTCGCGCAGCCATCTCGTCCGACCAGTGAGCAAGAAACTTGTCCAGTCCACCCATCACGGCCTTGTTGTCAAAGCCGTGGGACTCCTCAAGTTTCAATATGTTCTGGAAGGCGGTGGCCCAAGCCGAGTCAGTCTTTTTTTCTGGTTCTTTGGTGGCCATTATACGGATACCCTAACATGCCGAATCACCTGGGTTCGCGGTGAAAACTGGGTCACTTTAATCATTCTCGCCTATCAGACCCACGTCAACAATGACCTGACATAAGATTACGTTCTCTTGTCTATTCGCCAGGCTATCTAGCAGCCTGAGTGATCGCCACTCCAAGCGCATCCGGCCCAATGTAAGTGCCCAAAGTGGACCCAAACCGGGCCTCGATAATCTGGTCGGCGGACAGGAGATCAGTCAATTCCTGTTTCAACAATGCCATTCGTTCGGGGTCAGTACTGTGAATCACGGCCAAACGCTCCACCGGCCCCAAGTCATGAATCAATTCAATCAGTCTGCGCATGGCCCTCTCGCGGTTCCTAGGTCGCTCCACCGGGTGGGCTTCGCCGTCTTGGAGCCTGAGTATTGGTTTAACACTGAGAATCGAACCCATGAACGCCTGGGCCTTGCCGATACGCCCGCCCTTTTGGAGGTACTCCAACGTGTCCAGGGAAAACAATCCGTGGAATCGGCCCAGCCCCTGGCGGACGTTGTTGGCAATATCTTGAAAATCGGTACCGCTGGCGACCATCGCTGCCGCGTCTAGCACTGCCAAACCAAGGGCGATGGATGCTAGTTTGGAGTCGATTATCTCCACCTGTAAACTGTCTTCTAATGACGCCTTTGCCTGCTCTGCGGAGTTCAAAGTGCCGCTCAGTTTTGCCGAGACGTGGATCGATATCACCTGGTGGCCCTGGCCAACCAAGTCCTGGTAGACCGCTTGGAAGTCGGCCACTGTTGGCTGGGCAGTGGTGGGAGTCCGACCATATGCCTGCAAACGGATGTAAAAATCGTCTGGCTTGATTTCGATGCCGTCTTTAAATGTTTGGTCGTCAACCACCACGTAACACGGGACGACGGTGATTTGGAGTTGGTCAACCAGGTCTATGGGAAGGTCTGCCGAACTATCGGTGACAATACGTACGCTCATATTCCTCTCGTGCGGCTAGATTTTGGTACCGGGTTATCCGCCAGTTATATTATTCAATGGAAGCGAGATAAGCATGATGAGATTGGCCGCCTTCAATCAAGTCAACCTGGATGCCGGGGTACTGGCTTTCCAACTCGGTGGCCACGAATTGCGCATCGGTCAGTGTCCGGCCACTCCCGAAGTAAATGCTGACAATCGCGTCGGTGCTTAGTCCGGCTAAATGAAGAGCCGATTTGAGGGCTTTTTCCGGCATGTCCTCGGCGATTACTAACTGCCCCTCCAGCAATCCGATGTATTGTCCCTCTGCGACCGAAACGCCGCCAATGGATGCGCCCCTGACGGCAGCGGCGACTTCAATAGAAGTGACTTCACTCAGCGCGGCGGTCATCGCCTGGATGTTTTCTTGCCACGGACCTTCCGGGTTGAATGCCAGTAGCGCGGTCACCCCTTGGGGTATGCTCTTGGTCGGCACCACATGGATGGAAGAATCCGACGTTGCGGCCTGTTCCGCAGCCAAGACCACGTTGCCGTTGTTGGGCAGAACAATAACATCAACTGCGCCGGTGGCGCGGGCGGCGTCTAATATCTGCTGCACGCTGGGGTTCATCGTCTGCCCGCCTTCAACCACTCCAGCGCAACCCGAGTCCAAGAATAAGCGCGACAATCCATCACCCTGGGCCACCGGCAGCAGGGCCAGTTTAACGCCAACGGCCGGGCGAACGTGGCCACTGGATGCGAACTCGGCGTTCTGGGAATCCATGTCGTCAGTCTTGATCTCTGAAACCGAGCCCAGTGACTCCGCATAAATCAGCGCTGGTGCGGTGTCTTCCACATGGATGTGTACTCGAACATTCTGCTCGTCGCCCACCACCACCGTTGAGAGCGCCGTCTGCTGAAAATGACTGCGTATCTGGTTCAAGTCCAGGTTTTGACCGTTTTCTCTGCTGATTATGAACTGGGTACAGAACCCCCATTCTTGTTCCACCGTGGCGTTGAGAAAACTTGAATTGACCCCGCGATTAATAGTCCCGTGAAAGCGAGATAATTCAGATAGGTCTACTGGAATGGTCGCGGCGGAAGTTCCAATGTTGGAGACGGACTGGAGTATGCCGCCAAGGAGTACCACCACACCAAGCCCTCCTGCATCCACCACACCAGCTTCTTTAAGGACTGGTAGCTGTTCCGGAGTTTTTTCCAGGGCGTTTTGAGCTGCTTGGTAGGCTGCTGACCACAACCCGTCAACGTCGTCCTCGCTGTCTTGAATTGCTTCTGAAGCGCCTCGAATAACTGAGAGCATGGTGCCCTCAACCGGATGACCAACCGAACTGTAGGCTCCAGCCGAGGCCATATTGAACGCCCGGCACAAATCTTCTGCAGTTAGGTACTCCTTGCCATCCAGGGCATCAGAGAAACCTTTCATAATCTGAGAGAGGATCACACCACTGTTGCCCCTGGCCCCAAAGAATGCGCCTTTTGCCAAGGCTGAAGCGACAGAACCAACAGAAATGTTGTGGTCTTCGGGGCAGTCGTCTGCCGACTGCAGTGCCGCACGCATGGTCAAGAGCATGTTGGTGCCCGTATCGCCGTCAGGCACAGGGAACACATTCAACGCATTGATGGCGTCCCGGTATTCTTCCAGGCAGCCAGTGGCGTCAGAAAAGGCTTGTTTTAGTTCGTTTCCCCCTAGCTGGTCCATTCTTAACCCTTCGTTGTGCTTCATGGAGTTTTAAGGTTTTATGGGGCCTTTGATTGATCCTGTCTCTGGTTACAAATGGCGTTGCGGGGTAGGTTTGTTAGGGGTCTGTGTGATTGGTGGCAATTATATCTCACGCCTAATACCCCTACCTATGGGTGGAATCGGATAGTCCAGTCGAGTTATAGTAGGTGGGTTACAGTAGTCCAATCGAAGTTCAACATAAGTTGAACGGTGATTGTCTTGGTTTCTACAAAGTTCTGATTTTGCGATTGTGTAGTCATTTGCATTTGAGAATGCTCAGTCTGGATTGGGCACGGATTTCCTTGACAGGTCAATAGGGCTCCCGTAGTATTAAAGGTCGAGGAATATATGGATTACGCAGTATTTAAAACAGGCGGGAAACAGTACCGGGTTCAGCCCGGCGACACACTAGATGTCGAACTGCTACCCAACGAAATAGACTCGATTGCCGAGTTTGATCAGGTCTTAGCCCTTTCCGATGGCGGAGAGGTAACTATCGGCACTCCTTTAGTGGAAGGTGCCAAGATCACAGCCCAGGTCGTGTCTCATTACAAAGACCGCAAGCTGATGGTCTTCAAGATCAAAGCCAAGAACCGTTACCGGAGGAAGCGCGGCCATCGCCAGACTTACACTCGGTTGCGGATTCAAGACATCGAATTAAATAAAGCCCGCGCCCCCCGGCGTAGTGCTGCGGCCACGCCGGCACCTGCCGAGGCCGGAGAAGGGAGCACCTAATGGCTCATAAGAAAGCTGGCGGCAGTACAAGTAACGGCCGAGATAGTAATTCTAAGCGGCTTGGCGTGAAACGGTACGGTGGTGAGCGCGTGACCAGCGGCTCCATCATCGTTCGACAGCGCGGCACCCGCATCAAGCCTGGCACCAACGTTGGCCTAGGCCGAGACTACACCATCTTCGCGGTCATTGACGGCGAAGTGAAGTTCGAGTGGGCGGCAAAGGGTCGTCGCCGAGTGAGCGTCTATCCTCTGGAAGTCGCCTAACTCAACCCATCCGGTTGGTCCGACAGAGCGAACCAAAACAAAATATTATTAAAGAAAGATTAGAAAAAGATGAAAGAAGAAATTCACCCTTATTTTTATAACTCCACAGTTACCTGCTCCTGCGGTAACGTGTTCCAAACTGGCGGCACGCGGCCAACGGTTCGTGTTGAGGTGTGCAGCAAATGCCACCCCTTCTATACCGGAGAGCAGCGGGTGGTTGACACCCAAGGCCGCATTGAGCGCATGAAGCGCCGCTACAGCCTCAGCTAGTCCTGGTCGTATTCGGCTGGATAGCTACAAACTCTGTGAAAACTTGAAAGATCGAGGGCTAACTGCCCTCGATCTTTCTTTATAATCCACAAGTAGACTTGGTTTCACTCAACCGGAGACGATTCAACCAGATACTGGTGAACCAGACACCATCTCGGTGTCTCACCGGATTTCTTATTAAGTAGAGGGCCAAAATTGGCAGATCAGCCCCCCCATATGTACGGTGGACAAGCCGTTATTGAAGGCGTGATGATTCGTGGTCGGGACCACTTTGGTCTGGCGGTGCGGCGTGAAGACGGTTCCATTGAACTGCATCACGAGCCATTAAGCGCGCTCTACAATGGCCGCCCCCGTCGTTGGCCGCTGGTCCGGGGTTTCCTCACTCTGTTAGAGACCATGTTGCTTGGCATCAAGACCCTGCAACTCTCAGCCAACATGGCGGCCATGGACCGTGACCCCGACGCCGAAGAAGGCATCCCTGCTTGGGTAATGGCGTCGACCTTGGGAATTTCGCTGGTCTTTGGTATCGGTCTGTTTTTCATTACCCCGCTGATGATTGCCTGGGCCTTGAACCCGGTATTGAACTCGGACCTGCTCAGCGAGATCGTTGAGGGTGTAATTCGCATGGTGTTCCTGCTGGGCTACATCACTCTGATTGGCAGACTAAACGACGTTAAACGCGTCTTTGCCTATCACGGCGCAGAGCATATGACAGTCCACGCCCATGAGGCCAATCTCCCGCTAACGGTAGAAAACGTGCGGAAATTTGGCACGCCCCACGCCCGCTGTGGCACAGCATTCTTGCTAACAGTGGTGGTGGTATCAGTTGTGGTCTTTGCCCTTTTGTTGGGCCCGCCCCTGGAATGGAGAATTGCATCTCGCATACTGTTGTTGCCCGTGATCGCGGCGGTCAGCTACGAGTTCCTCCGGTTCAGCGGAACCCACCAGGACGCATGGTTTGGCAAAATGATTGCCCAACCTGGCCTATGGCTGCAGAAGCTGACTACCCGAGAACCTGACGACGCTCAGATTGAAGTGGCGATTAAAGCCATGGAGACAGCCATTGCAGCTGACGCAGGTGAGCCGATAGCCAAGCGGATACTGCCAGCCGATTCTCCGTCGTTCGAGTCGCGGTTGCCCACGTCCGATGAAGGACCATCAGATGATTCTTAATCTGCTGCGCTAAACTCTTGTGACCTTTCTGACTAATTCCTTTTCGCCTCAACCACGGCGGAACGGCAGCAGTTGAGTACCGCTGATAGTGCTCCTGGGAGTTCGGTCTCACCATCTTATTGGAGTCGCGTCTCCGAACTTCTCAGTAAACCATCGTTCCGTTGGTTTTGGCTGGGTAGCTCCACCCAGGCAATCGGACAGGCCACCCAGTTTCTGGTGATTGGCTGGCTGGTTCTGGAAATCACCGGCTCCTCCACCGAACTGGGCTTGGTAATCTTCCTCTATGGCGTGCCAAACGTAACATTCTTGTTGATCGCCGGCATCGTTGCTGACCGGTTTGATCGCCGCTACGTGCTGATGATTACTCAGGCCGGGGTCGGGTTGATAATCTCTGTTCTGGCAGTGTTGACATTGCTAAATACCGTGAGCATTTGGCATATCTACGTTGCGGCGTCGCTGCTGGGCATCGTACAATCTCTCAATATGCCGGCCCGGATGACCATGGTTTCTGACCTGGTTGAGCCACGGTCGATACTGGACGCGGTGGCGTTGCAAAACGCGGCGGTCCATGCCGGACGGATGGTTGGCCCGCCGATTGCCGGAGCAATTATTGAGGTTTGGAGTCTCAGCGCCAGCCTCTTTGTAATCGCCGTGTGTTACGCCGTGAGTATCGTCTGCGTAGCCAAGATCGGCCGTACTACCCAGGCTGCCAAAGCTGCCAGTGGATCGGTATTCAGAAACTTCGCCGACGGTATTTCCTACATCAAAAACAATCCGGTGGTGCTCACTGCGATTGTCATTACCTGTTCTTTTGGCGGGTTTGGTATGTCGCACCAACAGGTGATACCAGCTATGGCCAAAGAGGTCTTGGGAGTGGGTGCGGCGGGTGTGGGGCTGCTGTTTTTGGCATCGGGAATCGGCTCTTTCTTAGGTAACTTCCTGTTGCCAATTATCGGCTCCACCAAAGTTTATCGCTCCCTGTTGATAAACCTGGTGCTGTTTGCCGTCTTCCTGTCATTCTTTTCGTGGTCCAGTTGGTTCTGGGTGTCGTGGATCTTCTTCCTGTTGGTGGGGCTGGTTGGTCTGGGTTCAGTCTGGCCGCTGGCGACTTCTTTGATACAACTTGAATCGCCTGCGGATATGAAAGGCAGAGTAATGGGAATACTGCAGTTCACTCCAGGATTCCACTATTTGGGTGCCTACCCTTTGGCCTTGGCCGCTGGTCAATTTGGTTGGGGCGTGGCAATGACTGCAACCGCCGTGGCAACTCTGCTGGTGACCATTTGGTTCGGCGTAATCCGTAGCGGTGCCCCTGCGATTAATATTCAGATAAACAAGGAGAATTCCGCAAACTGATCGAGCTGCAGACTAGCGGCATAAAGCAAAAAAGAGACCTTCCAAATTTGGAAGGTCTCTTTCTGTTTGGTCTATTTAGAACTTAGCTTAGGTTCCAGCGGGGTTCATTCTCAACTTGTTCCTTGAGGTAGTCCACGATCCAGTCTTTAACCTCATCGGCGATGTAGAAGGTGGGTTTTACCAACTCGCTTTCGTCCTTGATCAGGCCTTCTTTCTTGGCGATTAGGGCGACTTCCGTTCCCGGCATCACACTCACGCCAACCCGGAGGCTGGCCAAGGCCGGGTTCACGCTGCGCAGGAAATCCAACTTGTTGTCCACACTCTCCCTCGTTTCCCCGGGTTCGCCAAACTGCTTCCCCAGGTTGTAATGCAGACCACCCTCGTCGCACATCCGGCAGACCTCGGCCAGGGCGTCGTTCTCTTCAACCATGCTGCCCATGTCACCAGGGTTGCCGCTGCGGTTGACCATCATCACCAGTCCACAGCCAGCCTCTTTCATCAGGCCGATCAGTTCCGTGTCGCAGTTGAACGGGGCCAGGCAGGTGTTCCAGCGGATGTTGATGTCGGCCTCGATTATTGCGCTGCAGAGAGACTTGGCGTGGTCCAGTGGCAGGTTGAAGCCGTTGTCCACAAAGAACACCTTCTTCATGTCAAAGCGGTCCTTCATACTTTTGACCTCGGCCACGACCTCGTCTATGGGCCGGATCACCCGCCAGCCAGACTCATCGATCTGGGCCTGTGATGCGTTGGTCGGGTAGTAGAACCCGCCCAATTTTGTCAGGATGCCAATGCCAAATCCGGCCTTGTTGTACCGCGCCATGTCCAGGTCTTCCAACCGTGGGGACTGGGCGAAAGCCGAAGTGCAATAGCCTTCATTTCTAAAGGTCTGACCGTCGTTCTTGTAGACCAAGCCAGGCAGGTCAAAGTAGCTTGGCTCGCCAATTTCAAGGCTCTCTGCCAAAGTGGCGAAAGTCTCGCCGGCATCACCGGCCAGCCCAATGTCACAGCCCAGGTATTCAAAGCATTCGGTGGGCATGATGCTGAAGGCTGGGCCGCCACAGACAATCACCGCGTCGCTGATGGTGCGGATGCGGTCGATGACCTCTTTGCTGTGCGGCAGAGCCCAGATAGTGTTCATGTAGCTGTGGTTGCTCAGATTTCTGACCGACATTCCAACCATCTGAGGTTTGAACTCCTTGACCGTGGCTTCAACGTCGGCCAGATGATCCGCGGAAAACATGAGGTCCAGAATTTTGATCTCGTGGCGCTCGTGATCCAAGTGCCCGGCGATGTAGGCCAAACCTATCGGCATCGGCTGGGCGTTTAATCTGCTTTGGTATTTATTGTGGCGGTTCGTGGCAATCAGTAGGACGCGCATTCAGTACTCCATAGTTGGCGAATGGATGTCGGTCTGGTACAGACCGACTAAGACTGGCCAATTATCCATCTTAGCCCAGAGAATTACAAAGAGTCATTTGGCCCTATTGGCGAGGCTGTTTCAACCTTCCCCTGTTTTTGGAACCCGGCACCACCTAACTTACGTCGACGATGATGTGGATGATATGCGCCTAATACTGATATTAAAATGGACGAATTATGATCCGGCAACCCTACGGCTTTGGCCCACCCAGTAAGGCTCTCTAAGTTCGCGTTTCAACACCTTGCCTGAGGCGTTTCTGGGCAGGCTGTCGATGAAGTCAACCGATGTGGGACGTTCGAACCCGCCCAATTGGCCCCGGCAAAACTCTATGATATCTACCTCTGTAACCGATGCTCCCTCACGCAATTGAACGATAGCTTTAACCGTCTCACCCAACTGATCGTTGGGTACTCCAATCACTGCGGCATCGGCGATGGCCGGGTGTTTGAACAACACCTCTTCAATCATTCTGGGGTAGATGTTTTCTCCCC
>CAVODA010000038.1:0-9428 GCA_963694265.1 Dehalococcoidia bacterium | reverse complement strand
CCGAACTCTGGGTTGGTTCAACCGTTTTCTGGCGTAGGTTGGAGCCTGCGACTCGGCCCAAGTGAGTAACTAGTTAAAAACCTGATTATCAGCAGGTGCGACGGATCAGATAACGGCTGTCTCGTTGCCCGACATCATTGGTTCTTGGCCGATTACGGACCCAACCAATTGTTCCAGCTCTCGGAAATTGAAGGGCTTTGAAAGAACCGGATTGGGCACGCTGCTCAGGAACGAGTTGGTTTCCTGATTCACGGTGTCTCCGGTGATGAAGACGATTCGGTTTAACAGTTTAGGGCTAATGTCCTTGACCCTTTCATAGAGGGCTTGACCGCCCATGCCGGGCTTCTGAGATCGAGCAAGATGCAGTTATAGTCAAAGTTTTGCAATTTGCGCCATGCTTCTTCCCCGCTTTGAAGATTAGATTGTCCTCACTCCAGGTCTCTCGGCGCTCTTATACCCATTTGGCCGAGGTAAGACCGGCAACTACGGTTTTTCCAGCCTTAACGTTGGTTCTGTCCAAGGCTGAGATGGTGTTGTTTTGATAGAGTTGCCGTTCTTCGTAGAAGGCCCGCCTAAAGGCTCCCGTGACCGTGGTTGGGTTGCCAATCAGGAGCACCAACGGGTCGGCGGCGGTCATCACCGCCTCAATGGCCTCGTAAATCTCGTTACTGACGCCTTCAGCCTCGTCAACTACGATCAGCATGTTGGGGCTGTGAAACCCCTGGAACTGGTCTGCGTTCTCGGCGGATAGGCCCATGGCGTAGCGGTCGTCTTCAAACTCCCAGCGGGTATCGAGCATCTTGCCGCCCAATATCTGGGCGTTGGGACGATGCAGGCGATGTACCTGCCGCCAGAGGATGTGGCGTACCTGACGGAAAGTGGGGGCGGTGCTAAGAGCGATGGCCGAGTCTTGGTGGACGTACATGAACCAGAGCAGGGCCACGGCAGCACAGAAGCCTTTGCCCAGACCGTTGCCTGATTTGACCGCCACCCGGTGGTGTTCCACCAGTGAGTTAAGGACCTCTTTCTGTTTGGCCTAGAGTTCAACTCCCAGTATGTCGGTGGCGAATTCCAGTGGTGTCAGGACTTTGTCTGACTGTTCCTGCATACGGTTTAGCCCTGGGCCGGATGACCAGCCTGATAACCGGCCTGGTAGCCGGATCTAACGGCCGTGGTCTGGGTTCTTAGAGTTTGGGGACGGAATGGCCGGGGCCGGGCTAGCGGGTGGGCTGAGAGGGGGCTAAGAGCGGGTGGACTGAAGATGTAGCCGCATTCCTGACAGCGGAATACGTTGTTGTCATCTTGTTGTTTCTTTTCCAGAGGGATGAGTCTTGGTGACTGACAGCGTCGGCAATGCAAAGGGTGTTACCTCCAACAGATATGGGGATTACATAAAAAGAACGGACCCTTAAGTAAGGATCCGTCCCTGTTGGTAACACGCTAGAGTTCTGCAATCCAGAGTGTCAACGCCCGGTATGTCATTGGGACCGTTAACTGATTGGATGCAGAGAGTGTTTTGCCAGTCTAGAGGACTAGCTTGGGTTGTGCTTGTTTAGTACTTCAATGACGCGGGGGTCAATACCACCCAAGTCTACGCCGCCGTCGGCCCGTGCGATGCCGAGGTGAGCGTCCCGTTGGATTTCTTCCCATTCGGGCTCCAGTTCGTAGGCGTCCTTAAGCTCGTTAAACATAGCGTCAAGGGATTTTTTGTCAAACATATCTTTTCGCTGAGTCCTCCTAATTTTTCGAAGCCGAACACTTGAGTCAAGTGAAACCGGCAGTTCAGTTCAACAAGTCCATGATAGGGTCGATTACGACACCGGAAATGTGAACTACAACGATGGCTAGTCTACAATTTTTGCGCGACCGTGGCAAGTCTGGATTGTGCTTGGTTCAAGATGGTGAATTGCGGGCTGACCGTACCTGTGTTCAGACTTATTCTTGTTCCTGCCCGTCTTGGTGCCAGTCTCTATTTATCTTGGGCCTATTTGGACGGTCGACAGCGGCCCTTCTGCCGCCTTGCGTCAGGTACACACCAATGACGAGAATTGGGATGGCAAATATGATGGCTCCTATGACTATGACCAATACCCACGGACTTGGGCCAAATACTTGGTCCAGCCGTTCTTTGATCCAGTGGACCAACTCTGGGTCAGCGGCGTCACCGGAATGCGCAAGTATGAAGTTGAAAAACGCGGGCATCAGGGGCTGTTAATCTCCGGCTGCAGGTGTGGGAACAGGTTCCTGGTACCGGGCAGAATATTTGCGCTCTTTGATCGAGAATGCAGATATTGCAGCCGGGAACAACATGGCTCCGATCAATGCGAAGGGTAGCGTGTAGGCTCCTGTGATATCAAAAAGCCGTGCTGCCAGGAAGATACTTATGGCACCGCCGAAGGAATGGAACATGAAGGATATGCCAGAGATGGTGCCCATAGCCTTGGTTCCGTAAACCTCTGCCGTGAGCGAGGAGGTTAAGGGAACAGTTGCAATCCAGGAGAATCCGGCAACGGTTGCGAATATCCACATGCCAGCAACGGAATCAATGCTCACCAATAGGATGTAAGCCAAACCCCGGACGGCGTAAACTGCTGCCAACAGGTTTTTGGTGCCACCTATCTTGTCTGAGAGCAAACCAGCACCGACTACACCAATCATGTTCAGGCCCATCATGTAGCCAAATATCGATGCGGCGGTTGTTCCTGACACACCACGGTCATCCATAGCGAACGGTATGAAATGCACGGCCAATACCGTGGTGGTCATTCCACACACGAAATAAGAACCAGAAAGCTGCCAGATTGGAGCAGAGGAAAAGGCCCTACGCCAACTTTCCACGGCCAATGGTCCAGGGATGAATGCCCGCCGTGCAGTGGTACCGACTTCAGCCGGGTCCGGGTCACCGTCAGGAAATAAGCCCCTGTCTTCTGGCCGTGGGTGCAAGAACAAAAAAGCCATTGGGAGAGTGCAGAGAACCAATGATCCAATAATCACCCAGGCAAGCCTCCAGTTGTCAGTTGCCTGTAGCAGGTACATGGCAAACGGAACCATGATCAAGCCACCCAGAGAGAGGGCGGCGGAGTTGATGCTGATTGCGGTGCCTCTACGGCGTCTGAACCACCGGGACATTAGCGCTGCAGTGTTGGATAGGGCTGGGCCGCTCTGGGCCATTGAGACCACTATCCCAAACATGAACATCAGATAGAAGACGTTACTGGTCTGGGAGATTAATATCGTTCCTGCTCCCAAGACGGACAAAGAAATCAATATCATGTTCCGGCCGCCCGTGCGGTCAAAGATCTGACCCATAAATGGTTGGGCTATTCCGTTTACCGCAACGCCCAAAGAGGCTGCGATAGTGACGGTGGTCCGGTCCCAATCGAACTCGGAACTCATGGGGTCAACAAACACGCCGAAGCTGTTTCTAACACCAATCACGACAAATCCGATGAACATGGTGGCGGCACACACATACCAACCAAAGTAGATCGGTTTCTTGACGGGTTTGGAGGTTTGGTTCAAGAAATTTACCTATCTCAACCCGATTATGTAATGAATCCGGGCAGAATACCTATCGGGAAGGCACCAATCATATCACCACTATGGCAATCAGTGACAATAGCGGGTTGTAACTGTTCGAAGCAGTACGAATGCAGACGATTCGCCGAGTGGAAAACGTCAGGAACTCAGCTAAAAACTCAGCGAGAAAGCCAGGTGGTGAATTCTTCTCCGGTGCCAATGCCGCTGCTTACGACCAGTCTGCCATCGGCCAGCAACTCGCCAGGCTTGAGGCGGCCCCAGACCAGCAGAGCCAGGTAGTCTGCGCCACAGGTGAAAGTGGCAGTTGGCTCCCCTTGGGCTTCTTCAACCACGTTCCCTTGATTACCAATCACCACGTCTCGAACGAATTCGGCGGCTCCGGTTGTTTGGAACCGGTAACGGCCAGACGGCCCCGCAGAGGGCTCAGTTGATTGGAAATCGGCCAGGCCCAGTTCGTCAAGCCAAACGGACAACCGATCCAAGACCGGCGCAACACAATCTGGGGATAAGCCCGCCTTGGGGTTGGATGGGAATCGGATGTCCCAGGAATGGATGACCAATTCGTTGAGGCGGGAAGTAACGTAGGCCTCTGCCGTGCGTAGCCCTCGCCAACTCCAGCACTGGATAGACCAGTCGCCGTCTTCTTCCATGATGGCGAAGATGCCGCTCAGCCGGTCCGCGCTGGAGGAAAAAGCGTCTGCCAAATCAGCGTCGGCAGCCAGGTAGTATTCCTTGGCCATGCGGGCAATATAAGCGGGTAGTTCAGCCGGGGACAGGTTGCCAGCCCCTGGGAGACCAGTTGGAGCGGTTATGATACCGGCCCGGCCTTGGGAGATGGAATCGGCAAAGAACTCGGCCGCCCAGCCCAGGTGCCCAATCACGTCACCCACACTCCATCCCTCACAGGGGCTGTCTAGAGCCCATTCTCTTTTGGAGGTGTCCTGTAGATATTCCTTGAGCCGAGCAGTCTCGGCAGCAACAAGTTTCACCGATTCTTGAGTCGAGACCATAATGCTCCTAAAAACTGAACAGGCTTCCGGGTAAAACACTCGGAAGCCTGTTCAGTTAGCTAATCTATTACTTAGCCTTGAGTGCTTTGGCGTCTTCTCCGGCGCTGTTGCCTGAGAGCCGGCCAAAGACCATGCCGGCCGAGAGACCAGAGCCACCCGGGTAGTTATGGTAGAACAGTCCGCCGACCATTTCCCCGGCGGCGTACAAGCCAGGGATGGGCTCTTGGCTGTTGGTGACCACGCGGCCTCTGGTGTCGATCTTGATGCCGCCAAAGGTAAAGCTGATGCCGCAGGTAACGGCATAGCCAGTGTAGGGCGGGGTGTCGATGAGTTCGGCCCAGTTGCTCTTGGGCGGGGTGATTCCCACGGTGTTCCGGCCATCTTTGACTGTCGGGTTGTAGGGGATGTCAGTCTGCACGGCGGCGTTGTAATCCTCAATGGTCTTAACGAAACCGGCAGGGTCGATGTCCAATCGCTCCGCTAGTTCCTCCAGAGTGTCAGCCTTGGCCATGGTCACCTGGTCAATGTGGTACTCGTCTCTGAGCAGGTGCTTGACCTTTTCATCGAAGATTTGGAATCCCAGGCCCTGGGGTTGTGTCAGGTGGGCCCGGCCAAACTTAACGTAGGTGTAGTTGCGGAAGTCCTCGCCCTCATCCAAGAACCGTTCTCCATTAATGTTAACGATCAGGCCGAAGGGATAGGAGTGCTTCTGGTATAGCTCAGTGATGGTGCGGTCACCAAAGGCCGGGGCGTTCATGTCCCAGGCTACGGCGTGGCAACTGCTGTAGTGGCCGAAAGACTGTGCGCCGATGTCCAAGGCCATCTTGATGCCGTCTCCCGTGTTGTAGGGGATGCCGCGGACCTTGACGTTTTCCCAGCCAGGTCCCAGATAGCGGCTGCGCATCTCAGCGTTGGCTTCAAATCCACCGGCGGCAAGGACAACGGCACCGGCAGTGATATCTTCAAATCCGTCCGGGCCCAAGACCGTCACTCCACTGACGTGGCCCTTCTGGTTCTGGATTAATTTGGTGGCCTGTGTGGAGTAGCGGACTTCGATCCCCATCTCCCCACAGACATCGAACTGCTGATCGGACAGACCCTTTCCGGCACCGACAGCCTCAACTAGGAGACCGCCCCAGAAACGGTACTTGTCTCCGTCTTTGAAGGCTTGGCGTCCGTAGGAGAGGACAAACCTGACTCCCTTGGATCGCAGCCACTGCATGGTGGGCAGAGACTGGCTGACCAAAATCTGGGCCAAGTCAGGGTCGGTCAAACCCTCGGTAACGCGCATCATGTCGTCGTAGAATTGGGTCTCGGTGTAGCTGCCCACTTCCACCTGATTGACTTCGGTCTCAGACATGTCTGGTATTAAAGTACGGATATCATCCAGGCCTTCAAAGGCAAAGCGGATGATGCCGCCGGTGAAATAGGTGTTACCACCCCGGAAATACTCAGGGGCTTTTTCCAACACCAATACTGAGTCTGTCTTTTCTCTGGCAGCGATGGCTGCGGAAAGGGCCGCATTGCCTGCGCCGACTACAATTACGTCGTAATGACTTGCCACTGTGGGCACCTCCAAGGGTATTTCTAAATCTGATTAGCTATTATCGGTTCGTACTTTTTAGCGTGACCTATAATAATCCGTTAGACATAAAGCCACAAGATACAGGCAGGGTAAAAGGTTCGATAGAAAAAAGGGACGATAGGGCATGAACAGATGCGAATGGGCCGCCAATGAATTGATGATCTCCTACCACGATGAAGAGTGGGGTGTGCCGCTCCATGACGAACGGCTTTTGTTCGAGTTTTTGATTCTGGAGGGCGCCCAGGCTGGTCTTAGCTGGAACACCATCTTGAACAAACGGCAGAGTTACAGGGATGCCTTTGATGATTTTGACGTATTAACTGTCTCTAAATACGGCGATGACAAGTTTCAAAGCCTGATGGCCAACGCCGGAATCGTGCGAAACCGACTCAAGATTGCTTCGACAATTGGCAACGGTAAGGCGTTTTTGAAGGTGGCGGAGGAAGCAGGAAGTTTTAACAGCTACATCTGGGGCTTTGTGGGCGGCAGCACCAAGATCAACCAGTGGACTTCAATGTCTGAAGTCCCGGCCACCACTGCGGAATCTGACGCGATGAGCAAAGACCTGAAAAAACGCGGGTTCAAGTTTGTTGGTTCAACCATCTGCTACGCGTTCATGCAGGCCACCGGGATGGTCAATGACCACAAGCTGGAATGCTTCAGGCACGGGCAGGTGTAGCGCAGCCCAGGTAATGCCCGGCACCGGTTGCTGTCATTGGGCACCCGGTTTAAGATACACGCGGTTCAAGAGATTGGGCCGATAGACAATAAAAATATTAAGGGGGATTCGCCAGCATGAGAGCTGCGAGACTTGCCGGACCAAAACACTTTGAGTTCGTTGATGCCGAAATGCCTGTGGCAATAGACGGCGAAGTACTGATTAAACTGGAGCGAGTGTCCGTTTGTGGCAGCGACTGCCGCCACGGCTTCAATATTCACCCGGAAGAAGAATATCCGATGGATCCAGGTCGACCCTGCCATGAGTTGGCCGGGGTGATCGTGGAAAGCCGTACTGATGAATATCAAGAAGGCCAGCGCGTGATTGCCATTCCTGCTAGGGGCAAAGGCGGTCTGGTGGAATACATGACCTCCGACCCCAGCCGCATGATTCTTTTGCCGGACGAGGGTTCGTTGGACGAATGGGTCATGTGCCAGCCTTCCGGAACCGTGCTGTACTCTTGCCAGCAGATGCCCAATATCCTGGGCAAGAACGTTGTAATCATGGGACAGGGAAGCATTGGTCTTAGCTTTGCAATGATTACCTCTCGCATGGGAGCTTCCAGCGTCGCGGTGGTTGACCCTCTGGACTACCGGCTAGAAAAGTCCAAGATCTTTGGCTCCACCCATCAGCTCAACCCGGACAAAGAGAATATTGACGAAGCCATTTTGGAGATCACCGACGGCGTCGGCCCTGACGTAATCGTTGAGGCTTCTGGCTACCCAGGACCTTTTAATGACTGCTTCCGCCTGGTTCGCCAGTTTGGGACGATCATGGTCTTTGGCGTACAAGCAGACGATTTTGTGCCCATAGAGCACAATTACATAATGGACAAACAGCCACGGATGATTGGTACCACTGGCGCCCGCAGCGGTGACCCCACCTCCCAGATCAAGCACATGGTTGCTTTGAGACAGCGGGGTTGGTGCGAACCGGCTGACCTGATCACACACCGCATGGACTTCACTGATGTTCAGAAAGCCTATGACATGTATGACACTCAGCAGGACGAGATCATCAAGGTAATCATCGACATCACCAAGTAAAAACTCGTCAGGTGATGGTTAACATAAACGGGTATTTGGCCAGCCAGTGGTTATAAACTGATACGAGTAAGTAGCCACTGGCTGTGGGTCTTGGAATTTGTGCCAGGGTTGTGGCCTCCTCGGGTTGGGGATTCCACTAGTGTTCCGGTAGTGTATTCCCTTGAAAGGGCCAGTGATGTGTGGGTAGAGGTGTTGTGATGGTGAACCCGGCATTTGAGATTAGGATGGTCAAAGAGAACCTGGACCTGGCCATGGCTTTGTTGCAGGCGGTCCAGGAAGAAAAGGTAACTGCGAAACAATTATTTCGGGACGGCCCCGAAGATATGTTTGTTGCCTTTGCCGTGGACAATAACGGCCCAGACCAGATTGAATTAACGCGGCGTGCAGCCAACCAGGCTCGCGCCGCTTTTGCGTTGTCGGTGATTCAGACTCAGCGAAGCTTGGACCGAGTCTTCGTAAGCAATCCCTTGGAAGAAGAGAACCCAGACCTGCAGGCAGCCCGATGCGTGATGTTCCTGCTGAACAACACGGTATTTCCAAACCTGTTTTCCCCCGTCTGGAACTGCCCTCCGGAGTATCGCCGTAAGTTTGAAATCAGACCCATCAACCTGATGATGGACGCCGGCGAACTGCACGGAAAGGGTTTGAGCTGGGACCACGTAGGCGGACTTACCCAATACCTGGATTTACTGGTCTATTTTGCCAATTGGGTTGAAGACTTGGCAGAGGCCGCCCCCGCTCCTCGGAAGGTTTCTACCCCCGAAGCCACGCCAATGGCGGAAGAACAGGAAATGATAACGATTGCCAGCCCAGCGCCGGCACGTATGATCGACGGCCCGGTGGCCCGGTTTGTAGACGTTCAGTGCCATGTGGAAGGCAGTAATCTGGTTTTGGCCAAAGAACTCTACACCGGCTTTCAGGAATGGTGCCGTGACACCGGCCAGGATGACGTATCCCAACGCAGTTTTGGTATGCAACTCACTGCCATGGGTTTTCAGCGTCGCCGTCGGGGCCGAGGTAAGCACTGGTGGGACGGAATCAAACTCGTTGGTTCGATTCAATCCGCTCAATCGGCTGATTCGGCGATTGAAGAAAACCTGCTGGTGGCAACCAACGGGCATCATAAAGACTCCAGAGAGGGCTACCAGATCGAGCTGGTCACTTAGGTAATAGCCTCGAGGCTCTGGTTGAAACCCTTTTATTAAAACCCCTGTTAAAACCCCTTCTAGCCGCCAGGAACTGGCGGCTGATTGTCGCCCAGTCAACAGCCCGGCTCATCGAAGTTGCCGCAACAGCCTTTTCTCGTTCGCAACTTTATGAAATTATTGCGAACCACCAACTGCAACTTGCGCCACAGCGGCATTGGTTGCTTTAGGTTCGCCCAAGGCTTCCAATTTTGATGATTGTTGTTTGACCCGCACATAGTTGCCGGATTATGACAGTCGGGTAAACTAAACGGCAACCATTCTCAAGAGCCTCAGGTGATTATTATGCCTTCTTACCTAGACCTCCTCTCAAAGTTTGTCTGT
>CAVODA010000037.1:0-9815 GCA_963694265.1 Dehalococcoidia bacterium | reverse complement strand
CGCCGGCTTGGCGGGCTGCTTCCAGGACGTTTTTGGTCCCCTGCACATTAGCCTGTGATACACCGGCTGGGTTCTTGGACCAGAATGTGTAGACGGCCGCCACGTGGTAAACAGCCTCACAACCCTGCATGGCCCGGTCGATTGACTGCCGGTCCAGGATGTCGCCTTCCACCGGAGTGATTCCGGTGTCTTGGATGGTCAGACGGTTGCTACCAGGGCGCACCAGCGCCTGGACATCGTCGCCCCGCCGCCAAAGTTCGCGGGCCAGGTTCCCGCCGATGAACCCGGTGGCGCCGGTGACTAAGACTTTCATAGTCTCGCTATACCGGCTGGAGAGACTGCTGCCAATAATGGCGTTGGGCTAGCTGCTTCCATTCCCAATGACCCCAGTGGCCCTCATGTAGGACAGCCCAAAGTTGGTTAACACCGCTTGGCACAGTTGTAGTTGTTTCTTGAGGCGGAGCATTGTGGGGATGCGCCACGGCATGAGCAGCACGTTGGTTAAAACTTTGTAGGGGGATTTTGCCAGTCCTGGCAAGTAACCTGGTAGGCGTTGATTGGCTGTGTCCAAAACCACTCTCACGGAGAGAAACGGCACTCCAGCTTTTTGTGCTGCCTCCGCTACCCGGTAGTCTTCCATGTTGACGCTGGTCGCTTGATACTGCTCCCGGAGTTCTTCGCGCTCCTGTATCTCTGCAACCAAATGGTCAACGGTCAGCGCTCCACCGTTGAACAATGGCACTGATAGGTCTAAAGCTGCCTGTTCCGCAGATTTGAACATCCCTGTGTCCGGCGTGATTGCCCGGCCCGCGCCCAGGGCAGCCCCATTTTGGAGTGCGTACCGGTCTGCCAGCAGCAAGTCGCCGGTCTCAAGGGACAGGTCGATGCCTCCAGCCACTCCCACTAGCAATACGCCTTCCAAATTGGTGCGCCGCTCCGTGAGTAGCTGGGCTAAAGTAGCTCCTGCCCGGTCTGGCCCAACGCCCAACACGCGAAACTCCACCGGGGGTCTAACCCCGGTAGCGTCTTCAATGTCGAGTAATTCACGGCGGAGACCAATCAATTCTTGCTCCATGCTGGCAGCCACGATTAACAAATTGTTGTACTTCTCTTAACTACGAAATAACTTCGAAATTTACCTGGGAATTCTAATGATGAAATTGAACTGCTATTTGAGACGCGGAAGAACTAATAGTCTCGGCATTGATATTGGATGCTGACTGGCTAGGCAGCGGTGATGCCGCCTTTGGTGGCCGCTCCAGACTTTATCAAGGTGGCCCAGTCCTTGGGGGTTCTCAGGGCCTCAAATATGGTGGCCGACTCAAAGCCGCAGTGCATCATGCAATTGGCGCACCTTGGGTCTTTGCCCACCCCGTATTTCTCCCAGATGTCTTCGTCAAACAACTCGGCAACGTGCTCCACGTGCTCATCTGCTAGTGGATAGCAGGGCTTTCTCCAGCCCATAACCGTGTAGGTTGGGTTGGACCAAGCCGTGCATTGATACTCCCGCTCACCCTTCAAGAATTTCAGGTAAAGGGGGTTGTTGTAAAAACGGGCACCCTCAGCGTTCTCCGGCGACAGGAGCTCTTGGAACAATTCATGGGATTCCTGCCGAGTTAGGAACATCTCTTGGTCCGGCGCGTCTTCAAAATCAAATCCGGGGGAGATCATTGATCCCTCAATCCCCATATCATTGACCATCCGGAACATTTCGTTCAGGTCGCCAACATCGCTGGTCCGGAACACCGTCGAGTTGGTGCAGACTCGGTAGCCACGATCCAGGGCTGATTGCACTGCGTCCACGGCCTTTTTGAAAACGCCCTTGCGGTCTACAGACTCGTCGTGCTTCTCTTCCATGCCGTCCAGATGGACCACCCAACACAGGTACTTGGACGGGGGAATCTTGTCCATGACTCGGTCTAGCAGGAGTCCATTGGTGCAGCAATAGATGAAATATTTCTCTTCGATCAATTTATTTATGATCTCATCTATCCGAGGGTGGATCGTCGGCTCTCCGCCGGCGATGGACACTATGGGAGCGCCAGACTCTCTGACTGCGGTCAGAGCTTCTTCCACGGGCATCATCTTGTCCAACACCGGTTTATATTCCCTGATGCGTCCACAACCGATACAGGCCAGGTTGCACATCTCCAGCGGCTCAAGCATGGTCACCAAGGGAAATTTCTTTCTACCCTTGAGCTTGTTCTTCAGGAGGTAGCCAGCCAGCCTAGCTGAGAGCTCCAACGGTCGTTTGGCGCGTTTCTTGCCTTTGTTCTGAGCCGACGCTTCATTCTGATTTTCGTTCTGAGTTTCTTTTGTAATAGCCATATCGTAAAACCTCAGCGGTCAATGAATTCCAATTGGACTAAATCGGACTCACTTTGGAGTCCGTTCAAGAGTTACTAAATTAGTATTCCCTACGGGCCAGGAAGTCTACCAGTTCTTCGGCTTCCGCCTGAGCCCACCCGGGCAGAGAGACCGGCTTCAGCGCTTCCAAGGCCCTGGATGCTGCGGCCTCAGTCACGCGTTGGGAGTGTTCCTGGGAGCCAACTTCGTCCAGCACGGCCAATACACGCTGAACATCGTCCTCTTCCAATTCTTCCTGTCCGTAGATGCGGAGCAGGTCGCCCATGGCCCGTCCGGAGGCCCGCTCTAAGGCAAAGACAACTGGGTAAGACTTCTTGCGACGGCGGATATCATTGCCGGTTGCCTTGCCCAGTGTGGCCTCGTCTCCCCAGATGCCCAAATAATCGTCCCTGATCTGAAAAGCCTGGCCCAGATGATTGCCAAACTCGGCAAATGCGTCAACGGTGGCCTTGTCTTCTGTGGCCAATATCGCTCCAATCTGAAGTGCAGACCGGATCAAAGCCCCGGTCTTGCAGGCAATCATAAAGAGGTACTCATCCGTTTTAATGTCGGTCCGTGACTCAAAATCCAGGTCCATGCACTGACCTTGAATCATCTCTAGGTAACTTTCAGTCAGGATGTTAGAAACGCGAATAGCTGTGGCTGGGGACACTTGTTGGCTGGCCACATCCAAAAGGGCCAAATCGCCGGTGCATTGCATGGCGTTGCCAGACCACATAGCTTTCGGAATTCCCCAAAGGTGCCAAACGGTGGGTTGGTGTCGCCGTTCCACGTCCTGGTCTTGGATATCGTCGTGGATCAACGAGAAGTTATGGATCAATTCCAGCGCTGCGGCGGCCGGTAGGGCTTTGGCATAGTCGCTGGCCAGGGCTTCGCAAGCAAATAGGCATAGGGTAGGTCGGAGGGCCTTACCCTGGGTTAGTGAGGTGTCCATTGGGTCGCCCTGCTGATCAACCCACCCAAGATGATAGCGGAATAGGCGGTAGGCCTCAGAATTGTCGGCCACAGGCACAACCCTATTGAGCTCTTGCTCAACTGAGCTTTTGTATCTGGAGAACATCCCTGGGAGTTTGGTCCTTGAGGTTGAACTCGCCTTTGATTGCTCGTTGTTTTGGGCCATACTCTGCACGTAAAAAAGTGTGTTGCGAGGAGAAGACAAGATGCGCCAACCACACTCGCGACCGGATAATACTGGCACCTGCTAATAGTGATGGAAATGCTAGCAAAGCATTTTGAAGGGTGTCAAGAAAATTCGGATTATAGTTGGCTGGTCCCCACGCCTGTGACTTGGCAAACCCGCTCAATTTGCGTTTTCTAATTCTCTTCTGTGCGATTTTGCTTTTTCCGATATCACGCTTTTGTGACTGGCTGCTGACTGTGCGTGGTGGACAGGAATTGGTATAATAATCGGGCTGGTCTGGGACTGTGTTTCCGACTGTGTTTTAGTAGCCGAACAAGCGGCCAAAATTCGAGCGAATTTAGTGGTCCAACGAGGCCATTTCCAGAAAACTTGGCTGTATTTGCGGTTCCGGGCGATTGAAATTAGCGGAAATTACCACATATCGTACAGGCACAAGTTAGCTTTAGCAAAACCATGCTGACTGCTATTTGACACTTATGCTAGATTAGTTTATATTTCTTCCTTGTAATGAATGTTACATAAGGGGTGCAACGAGCTTGGGATTCACCCATGTCCGTCGCGCCTTATTTACGTAACTGACCTAAAAGGGTGATTTCAACACCCCCTAAGACGATCAAAATTTGAATTTTCCTAGAGGAGGAGAACATGGCTGAACAGGATATTGCCTTGATGTCGCATCTCATGCGTCGCGCCGGTTTTGGTGCAAGCCGCGATGAGATTGAAGCTAAGGCAGCCCAAGGTTATGACAGTGTAGTCCAAGAACTGCTCAATCCCGAGACTCAAGAAGCCGTAGACGAAGATTTGCTCTATCGCTACAACCCTTCTTACTACGAAGCGGCTGCCATTGAGAACAACGTGCAGCAATGGGTCTGGAGAATGATCAACAGCCCCCGCCAGCTTCAAGAGAAAGTGGCACTCTTCTGGCACATGATTTTCTGTGCCGGTCACAGCAAGATTGACAGTGGCCAAGAGATGGGTCTGATGGTCGACATCTTCCGTCAGGATGGAATGGGGAAATTCGACAACCTTCTGCTCGCCCTTTCAACCAACCCCGGCATGATGTACTACCTGGACAACACGGAGAGCCACAAGGCCAACATCAATGAGAACTATGGCCGTGAGCTCCTAGAGTTGTTCTCCCTAGGCGTGGGAATGGACGAAGGCTTCAACTACAGTGAAGACGACGTCAAAGCATGCGCCAGGGCTTTCACTGGTTGGAACATCGCTCCTCCTTACCCTCCGTTCCCTCATGGTCGCAGCCCTTGGGAATTCCGGTTCGACCCCGCCGACCACGACTCCCAGGAAAAGACTTTCTTGGGCGAGACCGGCAACTGGAACGGAAACGACATCATTGAGATCGCCTGCAAGCAGCCGGCTACCGCTCGCTTCCTTGCCCGTCACCTTTACAACTACTTCGTAGCTGACGAGCCCCAGATTCCGGCCTGGCGGTTGACTCCGCCCCGTGACCAGGCGGCCATTGAAGCCATGGAGAAGGCCTACTGGGAGTCTGACCACTCGATCAAGGCGATGTTGGAAGTGCTCTTCACCTCCGAATTCTTCAAAGACGAAGCAGTACGGTACGCCAAGGTTAAGAACCCCACAGAGATGGTCGTCAGCCTGCTCCGGATGACCGGAGAGTTCAAGGGCTACAAGCCTGGTCTGTTTGACTACTCCCAGGAGCCCAAATACATGGGTATGGACCTGATGAATCCTCCCACCGTTGAGGGTTGGCACACAGGCCGCGAATGGATTGACAGCGGCACACTGGTTGAGCGCATCAACTTTGCTTCCGACATCCTCGGTAACACCGAGCTTGAGGGAGTGCAGTCCCTGGTAAACCGTTTGATGGGTCTGGGCGACAAGCTCACCCCCGAGCAGTTTGTTGATGGTTGTCTAGACCTGACCGGTCCGGTAGTTCTATTCCCTGACACCATGGGCCAGTTGATTTCCCACGCCACCCAAGAAGGCGAACTTTCCCACGGCACCGACGCAGAGAAGACTGACTTCATCCGCCGCTCCGGCGAGATGTTCCAGATGATCGCCGCCACCGCTGAATTCCAATTCGAGTAAGTCCGCTTACGCAGACTGACTCTCGATATACCTAAATACGCAAGGAGAAATCATGGTTCAAACTAAGAAAGATCCAGTTTTGGCAGTTCTTTCCCTGTCCGGCGGAAACGATGGCCTAAACTGCGTTATCCCTCGCAACAACGGTCACTATCGTGACGCCCGTCCCACAATTGCAGTTCCTGAAGACCAGATCATTCCTCTGACCGACGAGTTGGGTCTCCACCCGACCATGGGTCCTTTGAAGAAATACTGGGACGAAGGCAAATTGGCCGTCTTCGTAGGAATTGGATATCCCACACCCAGCTACTCCCACTTCCGTTCCATGGACATCTGGCACACATGTGAGCCGGAAGCCATTGGCACAGAGGGTTGGTTGGGCCGCGCCACAAAACAGCTTGACCCGAACTCCGAGAACGTGCTGACGGCCGTCAACTTTGGCCGTGGTCTTCCCCGAGCCTTGGTCATGGACGGTGTCCCCGTTGCCTCCGTAGGCAACTTGGAGACCTATGGCCTGCTCACCGGCATTGAAGGCGAGAACCAGCGGAACGACGCTCTAGAAGTGTTCGGTCGCATGTACGCTCCCGCCATTGGTACCGGCGCAGTCATGGACTACATCCACCAGACTGGCACAGACGCCCTCAAGGGCGCCGACATCCTGTCAACAGCACCGGACGCGTACACTTCTAGCGTTGAGTACTCCTCCACCGCCATTGGCCAGTACATGAAGAACATTGCACAGACTCACCTCGCTGGCTTCGGCACGCGGGTCCTGTACACCACTTCCCCGTACAACGGCTTTGACTCCCACGCCAACCAGCTTCAGGCCAACTCAGGACTGTTGTCCGATGTCTCCAACACCGTTGACAACTTCATGACTGACCTGCGCGAGCACGACGCCAGCGACGAAGTAACACTGATGTTCTTCAGTGAGTTCGGTCGCCGCGTCAAGGACAACGGCTCCGGTACCGACCACGGCGCTGCTGGTGTTGCCTTCGTAGTCGGCGAACACGTCAAGGGTGGTATCTACGGCCAGTATCCTTCCCTAGAGCCTTCTCAGCTGGAGGAGGGTGGCAACCTCAAGTTCAACCTGGACTTCCGGTCTGTCTACTCCACCATCCTGGAAGAATGGTTCTCTTTGGACGCCAATCCCATCGTCAACGGCAACTTCGAGCGGACCAAGTTCTTCGCTTAAGCAGCCAAAGACTAACAGCAGCTAATAAAACGCTATGATTTGTTGGGCCACCTAATCTGTGGTCCAGCGAATCAAGCAACCCAAGCAACATTAGAGGTAAATAAATATGTCAACGCATCTATTCGGCCTAACCAGCCGAACATTTAAGCACAGTCATGCCGTTGGCCGCGCAGAATTTGCCGGCACGGGTTTCCGTAACCCAACGGACATGGCAATCTCCCCCGACGGCACCGTGTACATCTGCAACCGTTCTTATGAGAACCGGCCAGACGGCGTCCACGTAACCGTAATGACACTGGACGAAGAATACATCACAGAGTTCGGTGCCTACGGCGAGGCCGACGGCGAATTCATGTGGCCGACTTCTGTCGCTCTAGATAGCAAGGGCAACCTCTATCTAGCTGACGAGTGGCTCAATCGCATCACCAAATTCACCAGCGACGGCGAATTTGTGAGCAAGTGGGGCACCGCCGGTTCAGGCGACGGCGAGCTCAGCGGACCTGCCGGTCTCGCCATTGACTCCGATGACAACATGTTCATCGTTGACGCCGGTAACAGCCGCGTCCAAAAGTTCAGCCTCGACGGCAAGTACATCAGCCAATTTGGCTCCAAGGGCAGTGACGACGGGCAGCTAAACATGCCCTGGGGCATTTCACTGGACAAGGGAGGTCGCATCTATATCGCCGACTGGCGTAACGACCGAATCCAGATTTTCTCTGCCGAGGGCAAATGGGAAGCTTCCATTGGTTCCACCGGTAGTGGAGTCGGCCAACTCAACCGCCCCAATGGCGTGAGCGTTGACGCTGACGGCGACATTTATGTTGCCGACTGGATGAACAACCGCGTAGAGGTATTCGCCCCGGACGGCCGCTACATCACAGAGTTCCACGGCGAAGCCGTACTCTCGAAGTGGGGCCGGGACAAGTTGGCTTCCAATCCGGATATGATCCGGCAGCGGTCGCTGGCTTTCGCCAACAACCCAGGATATGAGCAGAAGCTCTGCCACCCCTGTGCCGTTAAGATTGATTCAGAAGGCAAAATTGTCATCATTGACCACACCCGGAACCGCCTCCAGGTTTACATCAAAGAGGAAGAACCGGCGCTGGTCTAAACAGTACGTTTTAACAGCACCAACTGGTAGACTCAAAAAAGAGAGTCCTTCCGCGGAAGGACTCTCTTTTTCTATTCAATCAAAAGCTGCTGGTGATCCACACGCAGGGTTCACCAGACTGTCGTTACGGACCCTCAGGCATACCGCCATCAATCCACGCTACAACCTCGTCTACTTCATCCTTGGACAAGAACGGCCCGCGCAAGGGCATCTTACCGGAGGTACCAACGGCTCTAGCCAAAGACTTCACCAAGTTGGTCTCCCTGGCCGGAATACCAGGCTCGATCGACCTTAGCCCAGACAAAACCGACGCCTGCAACTCCTGTGGTGTCTCCCAGTAATAAGCGTGAATGCCCGGCAATGGCTCTCTATCCCAGCGGGTGATCCACCGGGCCATGATGCCGTCCAATATTTCCTTCACTCTGGGCCAATAGACTATCTGTTCCGAATCGTCGCTCATCGTTTCAGCTCTTTAGTTAGATATTAAGACACCCCGTGTTAAACAGGGTGTTCGTTTACGGATTCACGGTGGAGCAGTTCCAAGGAGTGGGGTATGACGGGCATAACCACGTCTAGACACTCTCTAACTGCCTTGGTGCTGCCTGGAAGGGTGATTATCAGGGTGTTGCTGCGGATGCCAGTGACAGAACGGCTGATCATGGCCATTGGCGTGAATTGCAAAGTCTTGGCTCGCATGGCTTCTGCCATCCCTGGAATTTCTTTGTCCAGTATGGCCAAACAGGCTTCGGGGGTAACGTCATACCGCCCAAGCCCTGTACCACCTGTGGAGATGATCAAATCCACATCGTCAGCATCCGCCCACTCAATCAACTTTGCTGAGATTGTGTCTTTGTCGTCGGTGACGATCTCATAGCGAACCACCTGAAAGTCATCGCCTTCCAGCAATTCTTTGATGGCCAGGCCACTGCTATCGTCGCGGTTCCCCTGAGACCCAGATGTGCTGACTGTCAGCACGGCTAATCCGAACATGGCACCCTCCGCAGGAAATGATACCACAGGCTGCGTTCATGACTGGACTTGCCTCCCTCCAAATGCTTTCGTTGACAAGAAAAAGAGGGCAATCTATAGTCTCAAGGCAAGGCGTAACCGAGCCGCCGTCGCCGGACCGGAACACTATCCAGAACACCGAAAGGACCAACTACCTTTGAGTTCAGATCCCAACTGCGTATTCTGTAAGATTAATGCAGGCCAAGAACCGGCACGGTATCGCTACCTGGATGATGATCTGATGGTCATCGTTAACAAGCTAACCTGGGTGCCTCTGATGTTGTTGGTGATGCCCCGCAAACATATGAGCCAGATCGAGCTATGGAGCAGCGACTTGTTGACCCGGATGGGTAACATAGCAGTGGACATGGGCGCGATGTACTCACCCGGCGGCTTCCGAGTACTGTCCAACTTTGGACACGATGGCATGCAGAGCCAGGCCCACGGCCACATCCACGTGATTGGCGGTACAAACCTGGGCCCTTACGCGTAATACCACCGAACCCCGCTGACTTCTGAACTCTGCAGTCAGCTTGAGAAATACAAGAACTTTCCTTTAGGAGCAATCAATTTTGGCTGAGACGATTCTTTACGAGAAAAAAGGCAACATCGTAACCATGACAATGAACAGGCCGGATTCCTTGAACGCCATCAACCGGCAACTGCGTCAAGAACTGGCCGACGCAATCATGGAGTTTGACGGTGACCCAGAAGCCTACGTGGCGGTAATCACCGGGGCTGGTCGGGCATTCTGCTCCGGTCGAGACCTGAAAGAACGGGCTGAAGACAACGCCCAAGACGTCCAGGCCAAA
The DNA here is from genome assembly GCA_963694265.1 of Dehalococcoidia bacterium. Taxonomy (GTDB): domain Bacteria; phylum Chloroflexota; class Dehalococcoidia; order Lucifugimonadales; family UBA3495; genus UBA9611. Next base: position 114 of record CAVODA010000037.1, on the reverse strand, counting down.
GCATCCGCCAGCATGACCAAGGAAAGCCCGTTCATGTGGCCGCGAACTTGGAAGCCCATGATCGCCGCTGTGAACGGTTTTGCGCTGGCCGGTGGTTGGTCTATCGCCCAGATG
>CAVODA010000036.1:0-9822 GCA_963694265.1 Dehalococcoidia bacterium | reverse complement strand
AAACCTCCACCGGAGATGTCGTAGGCGACAGTCGGTTTCATGAAGATTTTGGTGCCCCGTCCGATAGAGCAGTGCTCAAACTGAAGTCACATTTGACTCCATATGTTCAGGAATTCATCCAGAACGCGCCATTTGCGATCATGGCCACCGCCGACGGCGACGGTCGCTGTGACGCATCCCCCAAGGGCGGCAAGCCTGGATTTGTAAAAGTATTGGGCGAAAAGTACCTGCTATTCCCAGATGTGGCCGGTAACCGCCTTTTCCAGTCATACCAGAACATCGACGAAAACCCCTACATCGGCCTGATCTTCTTCATACCCGGCATCAATGACACCGTGCGGGTTAACGGCAAGGTTAGCATTGTCAACAAAGAGGAACTGGAACGCCAGAACATAGAGCTTTCTCTTTACGAAACAGACGATAATTCCAAGCACCTCCAAGGGATGTTGGTTGAGGTTGAAGAGGCTTATGGGCATTGCCCCAGAGCCCTCAAATTCTCCAACCTTTGGGGCAATGATGAGATCGTCAAAAACAAGGCCACTCTTCCATTCTCAGAGCGAACGGACGAGAACTACTACCAGCATGAAGAAGGCGCATAACCTCTTGTTATAACTGACAGCGATTAGCCGTCAGCTAGCCCCGAATTAAAGCTACAACCAGGCCTCGGATACCATCCGAGGCCTGGTTTTTTATCGGCATGTTCAGGGCCTAGCAGCGGCAAGAAAATCAGCAGAGACCGCCCAGATACAGAGGGATTTAGAGAGGCGGGTTTTTGTTTACAACGGTGCTGACCCACCGTAAGATGGGTTGCACAAACCTACCCGAATATCCCAAGGATTTCTGCAGATGGTAACTATCGCCTTTGAAAAACACACCCTGTCCAATGGACTGGATGTGATACTCCACCAGGACCATACGATCCCAGTTGTAGCCGTAAACGTTTGGTACCACGTGGGTTCCAAAGACGAAGAAATAGGCCGGACCGGATTCGCCCACCTTTTCGAACACGTGATGTTTGAAGGCTCCAAGCACCACAACAGCAGTCACTTTGAGCCTCTGCAAAAAGCCGGTGCCAACCTGAACGGTTCCACCACCCCAGACCGGACCAACTACTGGGAAGACGTACCCACCAACTACCTCGACTTGGCCCTCTGGCTGGAATCAGACCGCATGGGTTTTCTGATGGACGCCCTGGATCAACAACGACTTGATATCCAGCGGGACGTGGTGAAGAACGAACGACGCCAGTCCTATGAAAACCGACCCTATGGCATGGCCCATGGGCGCCTGCAAGAAGCCCTATATCCCATGCCCCATCCCTATAACTGGATGACCATCGGGTCTCAAGAAGACCTGGACGCCGCGACCCTGGATGATATCAAGAACTTTTTCAACCGTTTCTACTCCCCAACCAACGCCAGCCTGGCCATTGCGGGTGATATCGACATGGGCGAGGCGCTTGAGATGGTCAATCACTATTTCGGCGACCTGCCTCCGGGTGAGTCGGTGCCACGCCGTGGTCGGCATGATTCCGGACTTGTCGGGCGCATAGAACTGGAGATGCGCGACAAGGTCACCCTGCCCCGGACCTATATCGCCTGGCCGACCCCGCCGGAAGGCGACGCGGATGACGCACCGCTGGAGATTTACCAGGCCATTATGTCTGACGGTCAAACATCCAGACTGCACAAGTCATTGGTCTATGAGAAGCAGATCGCCCAGAGCGCCCACATGCGCTACCACTCTTCTGAGATTGCCGGACAAGCCGTTTTGCAGGTGACCGCCGCTGAGGGCCACGAACTGGCTGAGGTTGAAGCCGCCGCCGAGGCTGAGATGGCACGGTTCCTCCGTGAACCACCCACTGATGAAGAGATGACCCGAGTTAAGAACCGCATCGAGGCCAGCCATTTCCGTAGCCTGGCCCGCATTGGCGGGTTTGGCGGCCGGGCTGACCAACTCAATCATTTCAGTGTATTTTCAAAGAACCCTGAACTGATCAACACCAGCCTGGATAAGTACATGTCGGTGACCCGTGAAGACGTGATGCGGGTTGCAGAAAGCGTCCTGGGAGATAACCAGGTACGTTTGCGAGTATTGCCTGAACCAACCCTCTCCCCGGCCACCGTGACTATTGACCGGACCGTGATGCCGACGCCCAAGAGCGAGCCGGTCTTCAATCCGCCGACACCCTCCAGCACAACCCTCTCTAATGGCATGGGCATTTCAGTCATCGAACAACGAGGCCTGCCCATTGTGGCCTTTGGTGTGTTGATGGACGCCGGTGCGTCCCGCGACCCGGAAAACCTGCCCGGACTGGCGGGGTTCACCGCCCAGATTCTGCCGGAAGGCACCAACAGCAAGACCAGCCAGGAGATTGCCCAGGCCTTTGAGTTCATCGGCTCAAGAATCTCCGCAGACGGACGCCGAGAGTACACTCTGCTCTCAGCGGAAACCCTGACCAAGCACTTCCCAACTGCACTGGAACTGACGGCAGATCTGTTGCTGAACCCCAACTTCCCAGACCATGAGGTAGAGCGAGTTCGCCGCGAACACCTGACCGAACTCAGACGTGGCAAAGACGAACCTAACGCCGTGGCCGAGCAGCTGATGGCCGGCTTGGTGTTCAACCGAAACTCAGGATACGGACACTCACTGTCGGGCACGGAATCGTCCATCGGGGCGCTAACGCGGAACGACATGATGAGCCAGTTCAAACGGGACTACAGCCCCGCCAACGCCAACCTAATCGTGGTGGGCGACGTTAGCATCGACGAAGTCGTAAAACGTGCTGAGTCGGTGTTTGGCTCCTGGAAAGGTGAGGACCCATCGCCCAACGGACAGGCTGCAGCGATGCCGCCAAACGGCGTTGCCACCATCTACCTGGTGGACCGGCCCGGCGCACCCCAATCGGTGATACGTGCCCTGCACACTACCATTCCCCGGCTGCATCCGGACTACCTGGGTCTAACCCTGATGAACTACGCCTTTGGTGGGCAGTTCTCCGCCCGGTTGAACCAGAACCTGCGCCAGGAAAAAGGCTACAGTTACGGCTACCAGTCTCACGTCCAATGGTACCGTGGACCTTCCCTGATGCTGGCCGGCGGTTCAGTGCAGACCGAGGTCACCAAGGAATCTGTGTTTGAAACACTGAAAGAGTTCAACGAGGTGAGAGGCTCGAGGCCCATCAGCCAAGAAGAACTGGACGACGCCAAGGCTAGTGTCCTGCGCAGCTTCCCGGCCAACTTTGAGCGTCCTGGGGCCATCATGGGTCAGGTGCTCCAGATGATCCAATTTGGCCTGCCGAACGACTACCTACAGCAAGTCAGGTCCAGCGTTGAGTCCGTAACCCTGGATGACGTACACCGAATCACCCAGGAATTGATTCGCCCGGACCAGCTCAAGATACTGGTGGTTGGTGATCGTCAGCAGATAGAAAACGGGCTACGGGAATTGGATATTCCCACCGTGATTTTAGATGTGGACGGCGTGGAGACCTCCTAGCTGACGGCAGTCAGCTAACAGATTTCAGCAATTAGCAAAAGGCCCGCCAATTTGGCGGGCCTTTTGCTAATTGCCGGAGTTTTGGTTGGGTTTTGGACTGGGGTTTATTGCCGAGGTCTTTCGCCCAGTTCCAGGTTCAACATTGTTCGATCGCCAACACCGTCTGTTACCCGGTACACCTCAACCTCCACCGATTGCCCGGCGCTGAATTCCTGCTTCAGCAGACGGGTCAGGTCAGAGATGGTGGCAATGTCATGTCCTGCTATGTTCACCAAGATGTCGCCCGGAATCATACCGGCTTGGTGGGAAGGGCCATCAAGAACGGTGTCGCGGATGATCACGCCTTCACGGATGGGCAAACCCACCTCTGCCGCAACCTCCGGGATTAGGTCGGCCAGGTAAACACCCATCCAGGCCCACCGGACGTGGCCAAGCTCCACCAATTGCTCCGCCACCTGCTGGGCGGTTTCGATGTTGATTGCAAAGCCGATTCCTTCAACTGCCACCCCGCTGCTTCCTCTTAGCACAGCAGTGTTGATGCCTATTAAGTCGCCGTTCAGGTCAATGAGCGGACCGCCGCTGTTGCCAGGGTTGATGGAGGTATCAGTCTGGATCAGTTCGTACAGGGTGATTCCAGGCGATGCTTCAATGGACCGGCCCAGTGCTGAGACAACGCCAACGGTGACGGTGGGGCCTCCGGGTAGCGCCAGAGCATTGCCAATGGCGATTACCCAGTCTCCAGCACGCAGACTGCCGTTCTCGCGTAGCGGCAATGACGGGTAGCCGTCACCGGGCAACTGCAATACGGCTAGGTCTGATAGCCGGTCGGCCCCGATGATTTCTGCTTCAACTTGGGTTCCGTCATCTTGGGTCACGATGATCTGAACACCGTTTTCAATCACATGGTTGTTGGTGAGCACCAGACCTGATTCGTCAAAGATGACCCCGGTGCCGCTGCCAAAACTGGACTGAACACGGCCAAAGCGGTCTTGGACGAGGCTCTGGGACACGATGGAAACCACGGCCGGCCTGACCCGCTCCACAGTATCGGCGATGTTGGGAAATTGCAGCATTGGGATGCCGCCGCTTTCCGTTCCATCGATCGCCGCAGGAATTGCCGTGGCCGGCGTTGTGGTGCCGGTTGGCTCTGTGGTTGGGTCGGTGTCATTGTTGCAGGCCACCGCTACCAAGAGGGCCAGCATGGTCACAACTATGAATGCCTTTGTTATGGACCAATTGCCACGGGGTTTAATCAGGGCCACCAGATTTGGCATTTTCATTTATACCCCTTAGGAAAACCCCTGGGTAGCTTCTCTCTGGACTCGGAAGAGTGATTCCATTCCTCGTGACGCCAATGAAAGCACCTCATCTACTTGATGTCGGGGAAACGGGTCGGCCTCCGTGGCTCCTTGTATTTCCACCAGCCCGCCCTGGGAAGTCAGCACCACGTTGAAATCAACATCGGCGGCAAAGTCTTCTTCGTAGCAGAGGTCCAAAAGCAGTTCGTCGTTCAAGATACCCACACTGATGGCTGCCACCGGGCAGAGCAGCGGTACCTGGGTTAGCACCCGGTTTTTTACCAGAATTTGAAGTGCTTGGTTCAGGGCTACATAGGATCCAGTGATGGCCGCGGTGCGAGTGCCGCCGTCGGCTTGGATCACGTCGCAGTCAATATTCACGGTGCGTTCTCCGAGGGCATCCAAGTCCGTCACGGCCCGTAGTGATCGTCCAATCAGACGTTGAATCTCCTGGGAGCGTCCGCTAATCTTGCCCGTCTCCCGTTCTCTCGTGTTTCGCGTGTTGGTTGCCCTGGGAAGCATGGAGTATTCGGCGGTGACCCAACCCTTGCCCTGGCCGCGCATGAAAGGGGGCACTTTCTCTTCAAGGGAGGCAGCACAGAGCACCTTGGTGGTGCCCATCTCGATCAATGCCGAGCCTTCTGCGTACTTCTGGTAACCGGGGGTTATAGTGATGGGACGGAGCTGGTCCCAGGCTCGTCCGTCCTTTCTGGAGTATTCAGACAATTGTTATTGGTTCCTTAATAATAGCTTTCTAACCTGATTTCAAGCGTCGAACCCAAGTATACCCCAAGCTATTTGTGATAAGTCTTGAAGGCGTCTTAATAATTTAGATGCCTTCAGTACCTAATGGATTAACGTTCTGTGGTTACCCATAGTTCTTGGCCGTCGGTGACGAACTCAACGTTGCCGTCACGGTCGGTGCGGTAAAGGCTAAGGGAATTGGTCTGGTTGATCAGTCGGCCTAGTACGTCCACATTGAGATGACCAAACGAGTTGCTTTGTCCCGGGGAAATTATCACGGCCTGCGGATCCACTGCGTCGATGAAGCTGGCTGTGGATGACGTTTTGCTACCGTGATGGGCAGCTTTAAGCACCGTGCTCCGGATGGGCGCGGCCCCAACTGCCAAATACAATTCGGTTTCAAGTTCAATGTCGATGGTTAGAAGAAAGCTAATCTCTCCGTAGGCCAACCGTAGCACCACGGCATCGTCATTGGCAGACGCGCCACCGGAAGCATACTCAGAAGTGCCGGGCCTGGGATTCAGCACTTCAGCGAACACCCCGGATCCCAAATCCAGTTGATGGCCGGCGCGGACGGGAATCACTATGGAGTCGTTTCGGTCCAAACTGGCTTGCCACTGGCCTCGCATGGCCGAATCGGGAGAGTCGACTCTGGCGAGCACCGCGCCGATATCGTATTGGTCCAACACCTTCAGCAGGCCTCGGCTGTGGTCTGAGTCCAGGTGTGTCAGTACCACCAAATCTAGGATGCGGTCTCCGGAGGGCATGGTTTCGCTTAATGCCTTCACTGCGCTGTCCGCACCAGGGCCGCCATCCACCAACACCTGGCGGCCCTCCGGTGTAACGATCAGTGCGCTATCACCCTGGCCCACGTCAAAGGAGTAAACGTGCAAGTCGCCGTCACCACCGGATCCAACCTTCCAGCAAAGCGCTGCCGCCATCCACCATCACCAGCGTGCCAAGTATGACCGGGATGGTCTTGGCTGGCTCCATGGGATTGCTTTTCAATTTCTTACCCAAATCTTTGGCTCTAATCCAGCCTCTTATTGCTCGGCCAGGCGTGAGAAATAGCAATAGCAGGGCTAAAGCGGTGTACCAGACCCAGACCAACCAGGTGCTGGCCCAATCTGTTTGCAGCGTTCAGCCGGGCGACAATTTCACCATCTCTATCAGGTAAGTCATGGGAACTCAGACAAACCAGCCGATTAGTTGACCCGCCGGAGTGCTGACTAGACCAACCAAAGAGGACGCCAACGTCCCGGCCATGATGAACGGCATGGCTGGTAGCGCCAGAACTTTGACGACGCTGCCGGGTAACGCGACCTCGCGAAAGTTGAACGCCAGCAACGGCCAGGTTGCCAACATGGCTGCCCGGGAGATGATCAGGCCCAGCAATGGCATACGCACCACGTGGAACGCCCACTGCTGCCACCACGCCTGATTTTCATGGAGTCCAGCCGGCTCCCACCGAGGCACAAACGGCTGGGTAAGCGCGATTCCGGCCACGGCGGCAAAGCTCAGTTGGAATGACACCCCGAGGCACAAACGGCTGGGTAAGCGCGATTCCGGCCACGGCGGCAAAGCTCAGTTGGAATGACACCCTCTGGATAATCTCCGGAGAGACTACGGTCATCAGGTCCGCGCTTAACGCTACGGCTGAGATGATACTGCCTGGCCGGCCAACACCCACCGCCACCAGATATACGCTGCCCATCACCGCTGCCCGCACCACTGACGGTGGCAATCCGGAGACCAATGCGTAGGCCCAGACCATAATCAGCGGGACGGCCAGGAAGTAGAACCCACGCCGGCCAAATAGCCAAGCGGCAAGGGCGTCGGTGATGCGGTCTTCAGAATCGAGGGTGTACACGCCTGGGTTGACCACCGCGCCGCTGACATAAACCATAACTTCGGCCGGCGTTTGTTCTGCGTCTGAGATGGCGTTGGGCGCGGTTATCTGTATCGGAGCATTATCGTTTTGGCGAGCAAACAAGAACACAGCGGCCAACACCGCTGCAATCGTGGCTACGATCAGTACCGTGAAGCCTATGTTTCGGGCGGTCGGCTCCGGAATACTCATCCCAATAGCGTTTTAATTCGGTGGACTAAACTGGTTAAATAAATCGGTGTCGGCGGACGGATTGAGCCGCTCTAAGCTCAGGTTGTACTAGCTGTGGCCGTCCGACTATAATCTACCGCAGATTCCAAATAAAAGGAGCCATACCGTGGGCACAAATAAAGCAACATCCGTCGATGGCAATAAAACTCTGCATGCCTTTTTCAAGGGCGCTGTGGTACCGATGGATGAGGCAAAGGTGAGTGTGATGACTCACGCGTTGCACTACGGAACGGCCGTCTTTGAGGGAATCCGGGGCAACTGGAACGAAGAAAAGGGCAAGATGTACATCTTCCGCATGCGGGAGCACTACGAACGCCTGATTCGTGGCTGTAAGATTCTGATGCTGGATATCCCCTACACCGCCGAACAACTCTGTGATACCACCGTTGACCTGATAATGACAAATGGTCACGACTCGGATATTTACATTAGACCGTTGGCTTACAAAAGCGCAGAGGTTGTGGCGAACCTGAAGTTGCAAGATCTGGATAGTGATTTCACTCTGATTACCGTTCCCTTTGGCAACTATCTGGGCACAGATATCCTCCGTTGTTGCACTTCATCGTGGCGGCGGGTTGACGACAACATGATTCCAACTCAGATCAAGAGCGCTGGTATTTACGTCAACAGCTTATTGGCCAAGACTGAGGCCACTCTAGCCGGGTTCGATGAAGCCATAATTCTGAACCAGGACGGGCACGTGTCAGAAGGTTCCGGCGAGAACGTGTTCATGGTGTCTGGCGGAAAACTGCACACGCCTAGGATCGAGGACAACGCCCTGCCCGGCATAACCAGAGACACCGTTATCCAACTGGCGCAGGACGAACTGGGCATGGATGTGGTTGAAAGAAGCATCGACCGCAGTGAGCTATATCTCTGCGATGAGGTTTTCCTCAGCGGTACCGCAGCCCATCTGACCCCGGTCGTGTCGCTGGACTCCCGCGACATTGGTACTGGCGAACCGGGCCCGGTTTCATTGGAATTGCAGAAGATGTACTTTGAAATCGTGGCCGGCAGAAACCCCAAGTACCTTCACTGGTGCACGGAAGTGACTCCAGTATCTATTCCTGCCTAGTTAACCGCTCAAGTGCGACTGATTAGCCAAACCAACGGACGCCCCGACGCATCGGGGCGTCCGTTTTAATTTCAGGACTGCCTTAATCGGGAGTGTCTTAAAAGGATTGCCGTCAATTGACTTGGATTTGGCTCGGACTGGTCTGCTACGCAATCGGCAGCCTCCCCACGGCTTATCTATTCACCCGCTATATCCTGGGTCAGGACATCCGTGACATTGGCGATAACAACAGCGGTGCCGCCAACGTCTTTAGGAACGTTGGCGCCAAGGCTGGTGTGGCTGTGGGCGCAATTGATATCATCAAGGGCAGCGTGGTCATCGTGCTGGCCAAAGTCCTGGTGGATGACACAGGGATGGAGATGATGGCTGGAGCGGCAGCTCTCGCCGGGCACAACTTTCCAGTTCATTTGAAGTTCCGGGGCGGACGGGGCGCGGCCACTGCTGTGGGCGTGCTGATCGCTTCGGTCCCAATAGTCGGGCTGCCCATTGGCGTGTTTTGCCTGGTGTTGCTCTACTTCACCCACAAGGCAATCTACCCGCTGGCAGTGTTTTTGGTGGCGATCCCGGCCCTCACCTGGCCGGCTGGCTACTCGGTCAGCCTGGCGATCTACGCAGTGGCAATGCCCATGGCCGTGGGCCTAAGCCACTTCTTCACCACCCGAGTCTTGAACCCCGGGGCAGGTTCCAAATCCTGAGAAACATTTCAATCAACCGGGTTTTTGATTACTCCGGGCTTGCACCGGTGGTTTCTCCGCCCAATCATTAGGCTGGTTTAACTTAGTTGGACTAATTTTGGAGGGAAGAACAATGGGCTGGTCCCTGCATCACCCCCACGGCCTTATCTATCAAGCGCCTCAATATTGCTACCGGGGCTACACTCTGTTTTCTAATCTGCGCGGCTACGATGCCAACCTCATAGACCTGGATGGCCGTATCTGCCACCGCTGGCACTGGCCCGGCGGCATCAACTACGCCAATCTCCTGCCTAACGGCAACCTGCTGTTCTATACCATCGCTCCCCCGGATGCGGGGCCAATGTCCGGTATTGGCGGTCACGCCGGCGGGCTGGTGGAACTGGACTGGGA
>CAVODA010000035.1:0-9859 GCA_963694265.1 Dehalococcoidia bacterium | reverse complement strand
ACAGGCCTAGCCCTGAACTGCGTGCGGCCACCAGTCTGGGTAATTCCTGAGCTTCAGGTGCCGGAATAACTGGGGCTGGACTTCAACTGCCAGCCGCATTGCTTCCTCCATCGGCTCCCTGATTGCAAAATGCGCTTCGTCTGAAGTTCGCATCTTGAACAGGTGATAGGACTCACGCAGGTTGAACTTAGTCACCACCCGCCGGTTGTGGGCGTGAGTGACCAGGTACTGAGCGGCTTGGGGTGATACTTCCTTGACCTTCCAATAGGCTTCTTCCGCTGGGCGCACGGTGTCTTCAAACAACAATGATAGACCCGCATCAGCCACCACCTGCGGGGTACGGTACCCGTGGGCCACCGTCAATGGCTGGGGTAGGTAAGACATCATCCGGTGCCGCTTGAACTCCCGGTAGGCCCCGTAGTCCAGCAAGAACTCAAAGGTGTAATCCACAACTTCAAACTCGCGTACCGGTGCGTCGTGGGGACTCAACCCAGCAGAACTCTCATCAATGATCCCCTGCCGCGCTTCTGTTCCCAGACCCTTGACCTGTTCCGAGACCTGGTCATAGGGCAGATTTGAGTAGCGGTAGAGTATCGCCGCCGCCAGTTTTTCCTCGCCCATAGGGTCCCAATGGATCAACTTAACTTCAGGTGCGCTGTCCCCGGTCACCATGCCCACTGCAGGTTCTTCATCGGCGAATCCGTAGCGTCGGGCCTGATCCAAAGCCAACCCTGGCGCTCGTTCTAGATAGTCAACTTTATCGGCGTATTTGATTAGCGTCGGTGTCACCAGCCGACCCTGCTCTCTGATGGCTTCGCCCAACTGTTGCTCTTCAATTAGTTCGGCTGAAACCAACTTGGCGATAGCGTGTTCCAAAGTTCGGGCGTTGGCCGTGACGCCAACGTTGGTCAGCGTCGCCGCCGGCAGTACCGCACGGCAGTGGTCAGTGGCCACCCGACTAAGGCGCATCCTATAAGCGCCGTCTCGCTCAGAAGCGATTCTTGGGGTGATTTCTCTCAAGTAGTCCATACAGCCATCTATCAGCTTCATGTACCCCTTAAACAGGCCCTGGCAGGCTGATTCATACTCTTGCTTCAGGGCCGGGTGTTGGTCCAGTTCCTCCGGGACGTAGTAATAGTCCTCCGGCATAACCTGGTAGCGGGAAGACTTCTCCGTGTAGGACGCCAACCGGTTGTCTTCCAGGGTGTCCACCGCCAGACGGGACACATTCTCCACCGCCAGATGGACGACTGCATGTTCCGCTACTGAAGCATGGCCGTAACCCAGGACCCAACGCTCATTGAAATCGGCGGCTTTCTCCTCGCTGACCTGCTTGGCAATCTCGTCAAACGCCTCTGGCCTACGGGACGTCATGGCAAACGCCACGGCGATCTGTTCTTCGGTCAGGCCGAGTTCATCTAGCGGGTAGACCCGTCTGGAATAAAGCTGCTCAGATTCCCCGGTTTTGTTCATCGGTTCGGTCATGTGGCGGTGAAGACTCTCCCTAATTAATCGCCTACGTTATTTGCGCGGATTGGTAGCTATCCGTCAAGGACACACCAGCCCAACTTTATGTCAATTGTGGCCGTCAACCCCGGAATAGACAAGAGCCTGGAAGCAGAACTTCCAGGCCCTTGTTTTCAATCGGTTATCAGCCAGGATTGTCTAGGTCAGTTCGCCAATTCCGTTGGGAATCTGAACCTCTACCAAATGGGTCTTGCCGGAACTAATAGCATTTTCCAAAGCCTTGCCCAGTTGGCTGACGTCGGTGACTTTGGTGCCTTCAAAGCCGTACGACTCGAAGAGCTTAACGAAGTCCGGGTTCACCAGGTTGGTGGCAAACCGGCGGTTATCGCCAAAGCGGTCTTTCTGATACCCCTTCAACACGCCCCAGGCGTTGTCATTGAACATCAGCACCACCGGGTGGATACCGTACTGGGCGCAGGTGCCCAGTTCTTGGAAGTTGTACTGGAAGCCACCGTCTCCGGTCACGCAGACAACGGGGCTGTCCGGCTTGCCAACCTTGGCACCAACCGCCGCAGGGAAGGCGAAGCCCAGGCCAAGCCAGCCGTGGGGGTGCATGTAGGTGCGCGGTTCGTAGATCTCCAGCAAGCGGGTGGCCCTGCTGGCTGGGACCGTTGGGTCCAACGAGAAAATCGTGTTCCTTGGAGTCGCTTCCCGTACGGTTTCAAAGACCTTTAATTCGTTGCCCCAGGTCTCTTCTAGCTTGTGTCGCATCTCGCCGCGCATGGACGAAATTTCATCCTGGAAAGATTTACCTTTGTGTACGTCTTGGTCGCCAATGGCACCTAACCACTGCTGGACCACTGCCTGTGAGTTGGCAACTATCGGCACTGTGGTTGGGTAGTTCTTGCCGATGGCGTCACTGTCCAGCAGCACGTGGACCAGGTTCTTGGGTAGTTGCATCTGGATACCGGTGGTGGAACGTTGGGGCAGTATGGAGCCCAGTACAATTGCCAGGTCGCAGGTGCCCATCCATTCCTGAAGCGGGTTCTCGCCCCAGATGCGTCGCCCCATGGTTTGGCCCAATGACTGGGGATGGTCCTCCGGGAATGCGCCTTTGGCTCCGTCTCCGGTGACCACCGCCGCGCCTATTTTTTCGGCCAGTTCAATGATCTGTTGGGTGCCGCCCAATTGCTGTACTTCTTCACCAATAAAGATGACGGGGCGCTCGGCCTTGAGCAGCATCTGCAAGGCCTGCTCAACCTTGGCGGGATCGCCATTGGGTATCTCTGCCTGTCTGGGACTGGACAGTTCGACATCGACTTCGGTTCCCAGAAGATCGGTCGGTATCTCCAGTTCGATCGGTCTGGGACGGCGGGTCTGGAACCGCTCAAAGGCGTCGTTGATATTATCGGGGATGGACTCAACCTGTGGGATAGAGGTGTTCCAGTCAGTCACCGCCTCAAACATCCCAAGCTGGTTCTTGGTCTCGTGAGTTGCCAGTTTTCCGCTGCCGAGGAACTCTTGTTCCACGTTGGTGGTGATTTGCAGCAAGGGAGTGCCAGAGAAGTAAGCCTCGCCCATTGCGCCCATCGAGTCTGCTGCGCCGGGGCCGGTGCTGGTAATCAGGACGCCGGGTTTACCAGTGGCGCGGGAATAGCCATCAGCCATGAATCCGCAGCCCAATTCCAGGCGGCCGCCGATGAAATTCATGCTATCTTGACTGCCAAATAATGAGTCGAATATATCCAGGTTATGAACTGATATTATGCCGAATACGGTGTCTACTCCCTGGGCTTTGAGGGACTCGATTACGGTCTGTCCACCGGTTAGTTTAGGCAACTTGTGCTCTCCTTTGTTTCACGGCGTCAGAGGGGGGCTGACGGCCACTAGATTACTAAGCTAATTGGGTTTTCCAGGAGTTTCTTGATTTCCGTTAGGAACTGGGCAGCCTCTGCTCCGTCGGCCACGCGGTGGTCGGTTGAAAGGGTGGCTTTCATTATCTGGGCGATGGCTAGTTCTCCGTCACGCACCACCGGTTGCTCTTTAACGGTGCCCACGGCCAAGATGGCGGCGTGGGGCGGGAAGATGATGGCGGTGAAGCTATCAACATCAAACATGCCCAGATTACTGACACTGAAGGTTGTGCCGCTGTATTCCTCATTGCGCAGGGTGCCGCTGTTGGCCCTGGTAACAAGGTCTCTGCTGGCAGTGGCAATTTCGACAAGGCTCTTGCTCTCGCAGTTGTTGATACCGGGAATGATCAGTCCGGATTCCAGAGCGACCGCGATGCCAATATTGACTGAAGCGTTCATCTTCAGGTGGTTGTCTTGGAAGGACGAATTGAACTTGGGATGATGGCCAATGGCCATGGCCGAGGCTTTGACGATCAGATCATTTACGCTAACTCGTTGCTCAGCGGAGACCTGGTCATTCACGTCACGCCGGAACGACATTGCCTTGGTCATGTCTATCTCAACGGCAACGTAGAAGTGGGGTGCCTCCCTCTTGCTGTCCACCGTCACTCTGGCGACGGCCTGGCGCATCCGAGACAATTCAACCAGTTCAGATTCTTGGCCCGGAGACGTAGCAGCCGAGGCTGAAGCGGAGACGGCTGGGGCGGCATGTTCCGGCACATCGGCTTCTGTGATACGCCCGCCGGGACCGGTGCCCGTGATGGTGCTGAGGTCTATCCCGCGCTCTTTGGCCAATCTACGAGCCAAAGGTGATGCTCTAACCTCGCCTTGTTCGGCAGCCGGGGCCGCCGTGCCGGATGCGGGGATGTCGGCTTCAACAATCCGACCTTCAGGGCCGCTGCCGGCGATTGTTGTCAGGTCTACGCCGCGTTCTCTGGCCAGTCTCTTGGCTAGGGGAGATGCTTTGACCACGCCGTTGGTCGAGGCTACGGGGGCCACAGCTGGTGCCGGAACGGATGATTGCGCGGCTGGAGCGTCTGATGTAGTGGCTCCGAGCTCGGCTAGGATGTCGTCCGGAATCGCCTCTCCAGGGTTTGTCATCACGGCGATGAGTTCACCCACGGGAATTGAGACTCCTTCTTCAGCCACAATCTTGGCCATGACGCCGCCGGTATAGGCTTCATATTCAACGGTAGCTTTGTCGGTTTCAATCTCGGCGATAACCTCGCCGCGGACCACTTCTTCGCCCTCTTTTTTATGCCAGCGAACCACTTTGCCTTCGTGCATGTCGTAACCCATTTGGGGCATCACGATTGATGTTGCCAATTTTTCCTCCTGAATGGGTTCGACTAAGGGAACCGGCTAGCAAATATGAACAAACGCCGGGCACGGCCAGCCACAGACAGAACCTAGGCTGCAGTGTTGCTTAGATATTAATGCACACCTCGCAACGGGGCAACCGTCCCACGCTCGAGTGACGCTGCAAAAAACAGGGGAGCAAGATATTTCCTTGCTCCCCTGTTGGTTTTACGCCATGTGATGTGAAGCCTCAGCTTTTGTTGCTGGTTACATCATCCCGGTGATAATCTTCTGGGCGTCTTCTTGACCAAGGCCAAGCTCTCGGAAGGACAGCGGACCACCGGTTTTGAGGACGGGTTCAACGTCTTCCAAACATGGTCGGTCACCCTCATAAAACACGCCGGTATAAATGGTGTCACCAAACAACATCGCCTTCTCGCAGGCAGTCTTCCAGTCGCTGGTGCTGTGTCCATCATCTTCCAGCTTCTTGATCCGTTCCTTGAAGAAGTCGTGGGTGTTGTCCAGATTGAAGGTCACGCAGGGGCTGAACACATCGATTAGCGAGAATCCCTTGTGCTGGATCGCCTGCTGGATAATGCCTGACAGGTGTCTGACATCGCCGCTGTAGGCTCGTGCCACAAAAGTAGCGCCGTTCATAATCGATGACGTCACAGGGTTAATCGGCTGTTCCACGTTGCCAAACGGTGTGCTCTTGGTGGTCATACCCAGGCTGCTGGTGGGAGATATCTGGCCGGTGGTCAACCCGTAGATCTGGTTGTTCATCACGATGTAGGTCAAGTCGGTATTGCGGCGTGCGGTGTGGGTAAGGTGGTTGCCGCCGATACCGTAACCATCCCCGTCTCCACCAACTACTATCACGTTCATCTCGTGGTTGGCCATCTTCACGCCGGTGGCCATCGGCAGGGACCGACCGTGAAGGGTGTGCATACCATAAGTATTGATGTAGCCCGGCAGGTTGGATGAGCAACCAATTCCGCTGACGGTCATAATCTCATGGGGCCGGAACCCCAGTTCTGCAACCGACCGCTGAATGGCATTTAGTACGCCAAAGTCGCCACAGCCAGCACACCAGTCTGGATTCGACTTGCCCTTGAAATCTCTGGCCGTAAGATTTATCGCTGTTGTTGCCATATATTTACCTCGCTACACACCGGATTGATTAATGTTACCGGTTAAACGGTTATTTCCTGATATGGGATGTACTTCTCAGTTTCGCCATTCACCTGGGCTGTCACGCCGTCCACTATGTGGTGGGGCATGAACGGTTCGCCGTCATACTTGCGTATGTGTCCGCTGGCAGAGAACCCGGTCTCGCTACGCATGTAACGCGCGAACTGACCGGAGAAGTTATTCTCCACAATGATAGTCCGTTTGGCTTTGGATAGGATGTCCAGTATTTCGTCTCCGTGGAACGGCACCATCCATTTGATCTGCAGATGGTTGGTGGAGATACCAGCGGCGTTCAGAACGTCCACTGCCTCTGCGATTATGTCGTCGGTTGAGCCCCAACCAATCACAGTCACATCGGCATCAGCCGGTCCGACCAAAACAGGAGCGGCGATGTCCTGCAGGATGTTATCGAACTTCCTGGCCCTTTTTTCGACCATCGCCCGCCGTTTGTGCGGGTTGGTGAACTCGTCACTGAGTAGTGTCGAGTCCTCGTCATGTTCGTCGGTGGCGGCTAGATGGACGTACCCTTCAAGTCCGGGCAACGCCCTGGGTGAGATACCGCTGTCAGTCAGCTTATAGCGAAGATAACCATCGGTATCAGAAGATTCTGTAATCAGTTCGCCCCGGTCAATGGTCGGGTGCATGTCTATCTTGTCCGGGTCAACGCTGAATCGTCCCTCAGATATATAGAGGTCCGAGATGATGATGGCCGGGCATTGATACTTGTCTGTCAGGTTAAACACCTCTGCCGAGATGTTAAAGGCATCTAGACAGTTCAGTGGTGCAACAATGATGCGCTCAAAATCGCCTTGGCTGGCGCCCAAGCACTGCCAAAGGTCACCTTGCTCTGTCTTGGTGGGGACGCCGGTGGATGGGCCGGCACGCATCACGTTGATGAAAACAACCGGAATTTCCATCATTGCCGCCGCGCCAATGGCCTCCGTCATCAGTGCAAATCCACCACCAGAGGTAGCACACAGTGATCGGGTTCCGGCCTGTGCCGCGCCAACAACCATGTTGGCTACACCAATTTCATCTTCAACCTGGCGGACCATGATTCCCAGGTTACGGGCATTGGCGGCCATCCAGTGCAGCACGCCAGTTGCCGGGCTCATGGGATAAGCGGCGTAGAATTTGACGCCAGCGGCCGCGCCGCCCATAGCCAATGCTTCGTTTCCTGACCACACTGCCAGGGGTTTGCCGCCAGTGGGAGGGGATTGTTCAAATTGGGTGAAATGCTCTCGAGCGTATTCATAACCAGCCCGGGCAACGTTCACGTTCTCGTCAACCATTTCCTGACCTCTCCGCTGAAAACGGAGGGTCAAGCTCTCTTCCAATACCGCGAAGTCGATTCCCATTAAGTACGTCACCGCAGCCAATCCCACGGTGTTCTGGACCAAGCGGTTCCGGCTCTGGGTTAGTTCACCCACCGGAAGGCCGCAGAGGTCAGCGCCCAAGTCTTCAGTTCCGGGAGTGATCGTATCGCTGTTGTAGACAATCCTAGTGCCAGGCCCCATCAGACGCTGGTGACGGTCCATTGTGTCTTGGTTGAGACACATGAGGAGGTCTAGCTTGTCTCCATGATTATCAATCTCGGCATCGCTGATGCGCATGGTCAAGAAGATATGCCCACCACGGACAATGGACTGGTATGAGTTATAGGTGGCCAGATGCAATCCGCGACGGACAATAATCCGCGCGAGAATGTCTCCCGGCGTAGCGATACCTTGTCCCGCCTCGCCGCCTATCGCTAATGCGAAATCGTAAGTTCCCAACCCCATTTGATCCGCTCCTTTCCCTTCGAGTCCTCAGATACCAGCATTCGATTAATCTCGTATCCGGGTCGTCCGCAGATCTTATCGATTCCCGATTAAGGGATTAGACCACACGGATATTGTAAACGTTATGTCTCTTAATTGAGAGAATTACATGTGAATGGTACGCCCTTGTGCGCTTAGGGCAGCCTCTTTCAACATCTCTGAGAGGGACGGGTGCGCGTGCACCGCCCAGCCCAATTCCAAGACTGTGCCTTCCAGTATCCGGGTCATTGAAAGTTCGCCAAGTAACTCGGTGACTTCTGGGCCAATCATATGACCGCCCAGGATCTCACCATACTTGGCGTCAACAACCAACTTCACCAAGCCAGCGCCTTCCCCCATTGCCAGGGCTTTGCCGTTGGCTTGGACGTTGAAGGTACCCACGTTAATATCTTTGCCCTGCTCCCTGGCCTGGGCCTCAGTTAAGCCAAAGCTGGCTATCTGCGGCATACAATAGGTTGCCCGGGGCATATAGGCGTAATCCAAAGGCTGGGTTTCCAGCCCGGCGATGGTCTCAACGGCAATCATTGCCTGGGCCGACGCAACGTGGGCCAACGGCATCTTTCCGTTGACGTCGCCAATGGCGTAGATGCCGGCAACGTTGGTCGCCATCTTCCCATCCACGATTATGCCGGTGCGATCGGTGGCGATGCCCACAGTCTCCAATCCAATGTCTTCCACGTTGGGCTGAATGCCAATGGCAACCAGAACTTTATCGCATTCCAGTATCTGGGCTGAGCCGTCTTTTTCCACGGTAACCTTCACGCCAGACCCGGAAGTATCAACGCCGGTGACTCCGGCACCTGTCAGAAAATCGATGCGATGCCGCTTGAAGGCCCGCTCCAGTTGGGCGCTGATGTCTTCATCTTCATTGGGCACCAGCCGGGGAAGCATCTCAACGATCGTCACCTGCACGCCGTACATTTTATAGATGTAGGCAAATTCAACCCCGATGGCCCCGCCACCAACGATAACTATCGATGATGGCAGGTCTTTCATGACAATGGACTCGCGGCTGGTGATGATCTTATCGCCGTCAACCGGCAGGGGAGGGACGCTTCTGGGCCTGGCTCCAGTGGAGACAATGATGTTCTTGGCGTCAATGACAGTGCCGTCTGAACCTACCGCCACCTTTCCGGCGCCGACTATTTTGCCCCTTTCCTGGATGTGGTCAACCTTGTTCTTATCCAATAAGAAGGCAACACCCTTGGTGTTACGGTCAACCACTTTGCGGCTGCGGTCGATGGCTACGGAAAAGTCGGCGCTGAAATTGTCCATCTTCAGTCCAAATTCGTCGGCCCGTTTGAAATAGGACACTATCTCAGCATTCTTGAGCAGCGCTTTACTGGGAATACAACCCCAATTCAGGCACACTCCGCCCAATTCCGCTGGCTCTAAGATGGCTGTTTTCAATCCTAATTGGCCAGCCCGGATCGCAGCCACATAGCCGCCCGGTCCAGAACCAATCACCACCAAGTCGTAACTAGATTCCATTCCCACCCGCTGATTTGATTTCCGGATAATTTTTCAACTGATTTCCAGTTATGTTATCTGGGATATAGTATCAATTAAGAACGCACCACACATGCATCGTGTGGGCGGATTTTGTCACGAGTTAAGATTATAGCGTCGGTCCCGCCTCTATACAAACTATATCACTCCAATAGGCCTCACCTATCACTCATATGGGAATTCGAGGCTAAAAATCTCTTGAGTACCTCTTCCGCCGGTCAGAATCGACTGTTGATGCTGATTCGTAGTTTTGGCATCTCCCTCATGCCTTAATGTTAATTGTCAGGCGTAATTCATTGTCCTGGCAGGCTGTTTCTGCTAGTATTTAAGTGTCTCGACGCTACGGCTCGAAACATGGAATTTGCGACTATCATTGGGCACTGCCACAGGCGGGAGGAAGAAACATGAGAGTTGGGCCTTTGGGCATCCCTGAACTGGCAATCATCGTTGTGGTCATTCTCTTAATCTTCGGTGCCAAGCGCCTCCCCGAGATCGGGACTTCCATGGGCAAGGGCATCCGCACTTTCAAGACTGCGTTGATGGGCGAAGAAGAGACGGAAGAGGCCGAGAAGCAGGCTGCAGCCAGCGGCAAGGACGACAGCACTTCCTAGTCCGCTCGCTTCAATCTAGAACAAGCTAATAAAAAATAGACCAGCCATC
>CAVODA010000034.1:0-9927 GCA_963694265.1 Dehalococcoidia bacterium | reverse complement strand
TGATGGGTGAGGTCTATGAAGCGTAGATCGGGGTTGATGGAGAGGGCTACGCCCTTCATGACGCCTGCATAGGCGTCGGACAGCCCAAAGTCGGTGGTGAATACCAGTAGAGGCGATTTCATACCGATTTATATTCCGGTTTGATATCCAGTTTGGTATCCGGGGAAGGGCGGACGTGACCGCCCAGCCTAGCCTACTCTAACGCTGATGATCGAGATGACTATGAACGATATTGCCAAAAAGATGGTGAACTGGAATAGTGTTTTTTCCAGACCGCGGCGCGTGCGAATAGTTGACGACGCGGAGCCGAATAGTCCGCCACCGCCCTCTTTGACCTGAGCCAGAATCACAACCACCAGCAAGATGGAAATCAGCAGTTGTATGATGTTCATGAAATCGTTCATGGATTGACCTTTGCGGACGCTACCGCCCGTTCTGAATATCCCCGCAAAATGCTGGGGTGTTTGGGTTTTAGTTCTTAGATAGGGGTTACTTGAGTTTTTCCAAAGCCACAACGACCAGTTCATTCACCAGGTCGGGCTTTGCCTGGCCCTTGGTGATTTTCATCACCTGGCCCACCAGGAACTTGGCAGCGGTTTCTTTGCCGCCCATGTAATCCGCCACTGCCTGTGGGTTGGCGTCAATGGCCTGGCCAACCGCCTCATCGACCGCGGAAGAATCGCTTATCTGAGTATATCCCTTTTCTTGGACTATCTGCGCCGGTGAACCACCGGATTCAAAGGCTTCTTCCAACACGGTTTTGGCCATTGAGACGCTAACCGTGTCTTTGTCCACTAGGTCTATCAACTCCACCAGGTTCTCCGGAGACACTGGTGATTCGTCTATCTGACGGTCTTCTAGGTTCAGCAGGCGACTCAGGTCTCCCAGAATCCAGTTGCTGACATTCTTGGCAAACTTCTGGCCGTCATCGCCGGCGGTGGCGTGAAGACTGGTGGCCTGTTCGTAGTAGTCGGCCATGCCCTTGGAGTTGGTCAACAGTCTGGCATCGTACTCAGGTAATCCGTATTCCTCTGTGAACCTGGCTAATCGATCAGTGGCCAACTCGGGCAGGTTGTTCCTGAGTTCTTCGATCCACGAGTCTTCAATCACCAATGGCGGCAGGTCTGGCTCTGGGAAATACCGGTAGTCGTGCGCTTCTTCCTTGTTGCGTTGAGAATAGGTTGCGCTACGCTCCTCAGACCAGCCACGGGTCTCCTGGATCACGCGTTCACCGGAATCGAGTACTTTCTTTTGGCGTTCCTGTTCGTGGTTCAAGGCCATGAATACTGCCCTAAGGCTGTTCATGTTCTTAATCTCAGCCTTGGTGCCGTACTCTTCCTGTCCCACGGGCCGCAGGCTGATGTTGGCATCGCAACGGAAGCTGCCATCTTGGGCGTTGGCCGTGGAAACGCCTAAGTATTGAATAATCGAGTGCAGCTTGGTCAGGTAGGAGCGGGCTTCTTCCGGGGTTCGCATGTCTGGGTGGCTGACCACCTCCATGAGGGGCACACCGGAGCGGTTCACGTCCACCAGGCTATGGGCGTCGTTGTTTTCGTCGCTAACGTGCTGGAGCTTGGAAACATCCTCTTCCAGGTGAACCCGCTCCACGCGGACCGTTCGATCCAGTCCGTCGGCGGTGATGTCTAGTTCGCCGTTCATCGCCAATGGAAGATCAAACTGGGATATCTGATACCCCTTCATCAAGTCTGGGTAGGGGTAGTTCTTGCGGTCAAATTTGGTCAGCTTGGGTATATTACAGCCCAGGGCCAAGCCGGTCATGATGGTGAACTCAACGGCCTTTTTGTTGATCACGGGCAGGGTTCCAGGGAGACCCAGGCATACTGGGCAAACTCGGGTGTTTGCGGGTGCAGTCTGGTAATCGGCCCGGCAGGAGCAAAACATCTTGCTCTGGGTCCGTAGTTGGACGTGTACTTCTAGGCCGATGACTGTTTCGTATTCCATAGAAAAAAGGTCTCGTTGGGTGGCGTCGGGGAACAAAATTGCGCCTGTGAGTTACTGAGATTCAGTATAGCAGGCGCAGTTTTGGGTAACAACGATGGCGGAGATACTAAGGCTATTTAGCGTCGCCTAAGCGAGCAGCCCCTTGCTCTTCAGCATCTCTTGCGCGGTGGTGCCAATGTCAGCGGGAGTTGGGATGATCCAAGCGCCTGCGTCAGTCAGCGCAGCAATCTTGTACTCGGCTGTAGCGCTCTCTCCGGTGATAATTGCACCGGCGTGGCCCATGCGTTTGCCGGGAGGGGCTGATGCGCCGACAACCAATGCCGCCAAGGGTTTGCTGAATTCTGCCTTGATGAACGCAGCGGCGTCTTGTTCCATGGTGCCACCAATCTCGCCAATCATCACCACGGCATCGGTGTCTGGGTCGGCGTCGAACAGGCGGAGGACGTCCACAAAGTTGGTTCCAATGATTGGGTCGCCGCCGATGCCGACACAGCTAGACTGGCCCAGATTGAGAGTGGTGAGCTGCCCCACTGCTTCATAGGTGAGGGTGCCACTGCGCGAGAGTACGCCCACCCTTCCAGGTAAATGGATCGCTCCGGGCATGATTCCTATCTTGCACTTGGCGCCGGGGTTGATGAGTCCGGGGCAGTTGGGGCCGATCAGCCTGGTGGGTTTGTTTTCTAAGTAGCGGTAGACCTTGACCATGTCCTGCACCGGGACACCCTCAGTGATGCAGGCAATGAGCGGGATACCAGCGTCTGTGGACTCTAATATGGCGTCGGGCGCAAAGGGTGGCGGCACGAATATCAACGCCATATTGGCTTGGGTTGCAGCCACGGCTTCTTCAACCGAGTTGAAAACGGGGACTTTGTCGTCAAACATCGTCCCGCCCTTGCCGGGGGTAACTCCTGCCACCACGTTGGTGCCGTAGGCCATGCAGCCACGAGCGTGGAAGCTGCCTTCCTTGCCGGTAATACCCTGCACCAATACCCTAGTTGTCTCGTCTACCAGTACTCCCATCAGGGTTTATCTCCGACCGCGTATGCGGTTAAGTATCGCTGTTTAAGTCTTGCATCAAACATTAGGTTACTAAACATTGATCTGCTTGATGGCGTTGGCGGCATCAGTGAGCGTGTCGGCAAAAACCACCGGCAGTCCTGACGCGCCTAGGATCTCTTTCCCTTCCACAACGTTTGTGCCCAACATCCTGACCACGAGGGGAACGGTGGAACCAGTTTCGTTGTACGCCATCACAATGCCCTCTCCGGCGATGTCGCAACGGAGAATGCCACCAAATATGTTGACCAATACTCGCTTCACCTTGGGGTCTGAGAGGATGATCTTGACGGCGCTGGAGACCTTCTCCGGGGTTGCTCCGCCGCCCACGTCCAGGAAGTTGGCGGGGGCCGCTCCGGCAGCATTGGTCACGTCGAGAGTGGCCATGGCCAAGCCTGCGCCGTTGACCAGACAGCCTACATCACCATCCAAGTTTACATATGCAATGTCCAGGTCCGACGCCTGGGCTTCCAACGGGTCTTCCTGCCTGATATCCCGGTAGGCCAGCAGGTCCGCGTGGCGGAACATGGCATCGTCGTCCAGGTTGATCTTGGCGTCTAGGGCTACCACATGGCCTTCGCCCGTGATTATCAGCGGATTAATCTCCACTAGGGAGCAGTCATTTTCCACAAACACGCGGTACAGGGCCGATAGAACCTTGGCGGCTTCACTGGCCACGGCCTGGTCTAACCCCAGTTTGCGTATCAGACGGCGAGTCTGGAACGGCATCAACCCGGATAGTGGGTCGACGGGCTCTGTGTGGATGTCTTCCGGATTATTTGCGGCGACTTCTTCAATGTCCATGCCGCCCTGGGTGCTTACCAGTAAGGCGGGTCCCCGGTGGCCGCGGTCAATTGTCAGCGCCACGTAGAGTTCCTGTTTTATGTCGGCTAGTTCTTCAATCAGGAGTTTCTCTACCGGAGCGCCCTCTGGGCCGGTCTGTGGGGTGACCAGATTTGTTCCCAGCATCTTCTGAGCCGCTTCTAACGCCTCCTCTGGGCTGCGCACCAGCTGGACGCCACCGGATTTGCCGCGTCCGCCAGCGTGTATCTGGGCCTTTACCACTGATTGCCCGCCTAGTTCTGCCGTGGCAGCCTTGGCTTCTTCAGGGGTGGCCGCAACGATGCCGCGAGGCACCGGAATCCCATAACGGGAGAATACTTCTTTGGCTTGGAACTCGTGGATGTTCATGCAGGTCCTTGGCTGGGATGGCTAGGCTCCGGAACTTATCTGCCAACGGTGTTAACAAAAAGTTAGCTAAATGTTGGCTACAATTTAACCATTGGAGACGGCCATTTCCCAGGCGTCCGTAAAATGTAGGCGATTTTGACTCGCCCGTCAACGCGTTTGAGTGCGTTTCCGGTGGACAAATAAGGTAGTCAGTTTCATAATCGCGCCATTCAATCAACTCTATTAAAAAAAATGCACTCAGATTTGGTTGGATTGCGACGCTCAGAACAAGAATTCAGCTAAACTCGACTCGGCAACGAAAGGAGAAACCATGGTCCGCTATAACAAGGTGATTGAACTATTGGAACAGGATAAGCCGGTGTTCTGCTCTGGCCTAGTCTGGAATGGGAATTTGGACGATATGACCTTTGTCGGCGATGCCAATTACGACATGGTCATTGTTGAGATGGAGCATCAGGGATTTGATTTCAACGATCTTAGGACCATGCTCCAGTTTTTGATGAACCGTAAAAAAATCTCTGAATCGGGCACCCTTCAGGCTGACCCTGCTCCGTTTGTGCGGATTCCGCCTAATACCGGGGAGCGCAATCAATGGGTTATAAAGCAAGCCTTGGACGCCGGGGTTTATGGTCTGGTGTTGCCGCATCTGGATACCGTGGAAGACGCCCAAGCAGCAGTGAGGGCAGCCCGCTATCCCCAGGTGCCTGGCGTAGCCGATTTTGAGCCAAAGGGAGAGCGGGGCTGGTGGTACCGCATCGCGCCGCGCTACTGGGGCATGACCCCCGCCGAATATTACGATGCAGCCGACCTGTGGCCGCTGGATCCGGACGGCAACATGCTGCTGATGGGCATCATTGAAGACCCGGTGGGCGTGAAGAACGTGCGAGACATCCTGCGAGAAGTTAAGGGGCTCGGCGCTATTTGGGCTGGACCGGGGGATATGTCAGTGGCCATGGGGCACAAGGGAAACGCCGGTCACCCCGATGTACAAGCCAACCTGCTGACTATCTTAGAAGCCTGCAAAGAATTTGGTGTTCCTTGCGCCACTGGTTGTACTGCGGAAGAAGTTCCCATGCGGCTGGAACAGGGGTTCCGGATAATCATTACGGCCCCCGAAAAAACCACTAAAGGTCTAGACGAGGGCCGTAAAATCGCTGGTCGTTAATTATCTGAAGTAAGTTGCTAAAAGCCGGAGTTAACTTCGGCTTTTAATTTTTAGTTGGCGTTATTAGTACCCTCTCCAGGTCCTTGCAAGAATTTGAATATGTCGGCTTCTGAAGACAGGATGACCGTTGTCCGCTGGTTCAAGAATACCTTGTAGGCTTCAAGGCTTCTCCGGAAGGAGAAGAACTCTGGGTCCTCTTCCAAGGCGTCTGCCAAAATACGAATCGCATCCGCCTCACCTTGGCCTCTTACTTCGTTAGCTGTCTTGTCTGCTTCGGCCAGGATGATGTCCCGGTCCTTGTCGGCGCCGGCACGAATCTGCAGGTCTTGCTCGTCACCCTCAGCACGGAACTTGGTGGCAATTCTGCTCCGCTCTGCACGCATCCTGGTGTAGATGCTGGGGGTAACAGTGTCCGGGAAGTCGGCGCGTTTGATACGAACGTCAACGATCTCTATCCCGAACGGTTCATCCCGCGCCACGAAATACTGGACCGTAAATGTGTCACCGGCCGTCAGCGTTTCACCTTCTTGTGCGCCAAAGGTCAGTAGGCCTTCGCTAAAGCTGCGCTTAAGCACATCGACTCCCGGCGTTACTTCCCCATTTGGGCCTGAAACGACGCCAATATCGTCAGGAAGTATCACTGAACCTTCGATTCTGATCTGGAAATCTGCTGACTCGCCGCCAGCCGGAACCGTGAACTCTTTGGTGACCTCCTGGGCGTTGGTTCGAGCGCGTACACCGGATAGAACTATAGCCAGCAGTTCGGTCCTTGATTCTGTCCCTCTGATCAAAGGCAGGCCTTCGACATCAACAACCTGGTTTCCGGCGCTGTCCAAAATGAAGTTGGCCCCAATGATCTGCGGCCTTTCCAGAAGTGCGATATTTTCTCGCAGCGTGGCGTTGACAATGTCACCCAACCGGCTTCTTGCATTGCTCTCTGTGAGCAGGGTCTTGCGGAACTGGACCGGGTCGGTGATCCGGTAACGGGCGTAGGAGTCGATGCTAAGGTTTTCTTTGTTTGCGTCCCGCATCGTCTCGGGGTCTGCGTCAATTCTCAAGAGCCGTTTATCAAAACGGACCACTGTGTCGACGAAGGGAGCTCTGTAGTTGAGCCCGGGCTCGTTTACGACATCCTGAACGTTACCAAACCGGGTGATTATCACCTGCTCTGTCTCGTCTACTATGTAAAAGGTTTGAGAGACGACAATTAGTCCCACAATGATGATGATGCCTGTGATGATGAGAGTTCTCATTTATTTTAATTCTCGTGCTAAATTGGATTCAATCGGAATAGTGTCTTTTACGTTTGGGCTACGGCTGGAGGCTAGGGCCGATTGGCAATGGGACCAGCCCGCCAGAATCGCCTAATACCAGCACTGATTCCGCATCTGGTGAGACGATTATCTTGGCAATTCCAGGAAGTATCTCTTCCATGGCCTCTAGATATAACCGCTGCCTGGTAACGTCCTGTGACAGTTTGGACCGGTTGTATTCTTGTAAGACCGAAGTGAAACCTTCAGCTTCACCTTCTGCCCTGGCAACCCTGGACTGGGCAAATGCTTCTGCTTCTCTCTTGATTCTTTCTGCGTTACCACTGGCCCTGGGTATGATGTCATTTTCATACGCCCTGGCCTGGTTGATTCTGGTGTCACGTTCTTGGCGCGCCCGGAGTACGTCATCAAATGCGTCACGTACTTCTTCCGGGGCTTTTACGTCCTGGAGTTGCACGTTGGTCACGTTGATGCCAGTACCGTAGGAGTCCAGAATCTCTTGCAGCCGTTGTTTGGTGGACGCCTGTACCTCTTCACGTCGGGCGGTCAGCACATCGTCAATGGACCTCTGGCCGATAACCAGACGAAGCGCCGCTTCTGAAGCGTCTTTCAGTGTCCTACCGTCTGGACTACCAATGCCGATGTCACGGTCAACCTCACCCGGGTCTGAGACATTGAACAGGAAATTGACTAGGTTTTTAATGTCGTATTGAACCACCATCTGTACGTCAACGATGTTTAGGTCACCGCTAATCATCTCAGCTTCCATTGGGGCTGGGGTATCGGCAACGTTCTCTCCGCTACGGAAACCAAGCTCTAGACGGCGAGTTTCAGACGTCAGAACGATGTCTCTCTTGCCGATAGGGCCAGGCCACCACCAATGCAGACCGGTCTGTGTGACCGGATTGCCCTGTACTGCTCCAAATCTGCGCAACGCGGCCTGTTCACCAGGGCTAACGGTGTAGACGCCAGTCGCTGCCCAAATGACAGCAATCAGGCCGATGACCAGAACGATTGCCAGGCCAACGCCACCACCTCCGAGTCTCTGTGCAACGCGACCGATGCCGTCGCGGACAGTGCCGATTATCTTTTCCAAATCCATTTCAGGCTGCCTGGGGCCTCCACCGGGTTGATACATATTTGTATTTTCCTTTTGCTTATCTTGCTTTTTATGGCGCTAGCCAACTAATAAAGGCTGGGCGCCCATTTATCAATTATCAACTGAACACTGTAAATTCTACCATCCCAGGTAAAAATGAACTACAACCTGGCACCTGGCTTAGGAATATCTGAACTACAACCTAGCCATTGGCATTGGCGCGCTCAGCATTCTTTATCTATGATGCAGTTCACCTAGATTACGTTGTGCAGCCCGGCTGGGATTATTTCCGGTTTTGGCACTGCGTCCGACTATTATGCAATTGTAGGCAGGGTATAATGCTTTTGATTGTCTAGGTTTTCACTTACATTCACTATGGTAAGTCGACAATCATCAGTGATTAAAACAACTACTAATTTCAATTAAGGACCTAGCAGATGACCACATTTGGCCTGGATATTATCCCAGGAAACGACATGACCCGAATCAAGGCTGTATGCGAACACCAACGGGGCCTAATCTATGTGGTTCCCGCAGAGCGCAGCTGGGTCTGCAGCAAAGAAAATCTGCCAGCCCACGCCCTGGCCGGGTTTTTCAGAGAACTCAGCGCCTTGGATAACAAAGCGGTTGAGGGGTTGATGCAGGAATGGGGCATCTACTTTAGACAACTACCCAAGGAACAAGAAGAGGCCGAGGTTGAAGTCACACCAGCGTCTTAACACTAGTTCTCAAATTAATTAACAAGGTAAAAAAAGAGGCGGGTCTAAAACCCGCCTCTTTTTTATTTGGCTTTTGTTAGGGTACCTAGTCGTCGCCGTCCGCTGTCGCGGTCGACGGCATTGAAGCCGCCGGCTGTGGGTTTCCAGCCGGAGTAGAGGTCTCGGGGCTGGCAGCGTAAGCAGGCGGTGTCTCTGGCACCACGGGCGGAGTGGCAGTCTGGCCGCCAGACTCACCGTCAGTGTTGAACAGCCGGTTCATGGCCTCACCGGACACCGTCTCGTATTCAATCAGGTATTCCGCCAGCCTCACTAGTTTTGACTGATGGAGCGTGATGGTATCAACGGCCAACTCGTAGGCAGCGTTGATTAGTTCGGAGACTGCGTGGTCGATCTCCTCGCCCATCCTTCCGGCGTAATCCCTTTCTTCTCCACCAGAGGATCGGCCGAGGAACACCATTTCTTCGGCCTTGCCAAAGGTCCTAGGCGCTCCAAGTCCATCAAGACTGTGCGAATCATTGATGATGATTGTGACTGGTTTGAGGCTTTTTGCAATCAGGTTCTCGTTGAACTCGGCTAACTGGAAATCGGCCTCTTTACGAGACCGGAATTCAGAGTCGTCGTTCATAGTTACCAGCAGGTCATTGCCGTAAACCTCAATCGATGAAATCTCACCGTCTCTGGCCTTTTGAATGACTGAGCTAATGGGCATTGCCTCGTAGACTTTGGCGCTGAACATACCGTAGCGCTTGACCATTCCCATGGCCAACTTGGTGGCCTGTTCCAGGTCATTGCTGGCTCCGGTGGTTACTTCATTGAAGATAATTTGCTCGGCTACCCTACCGCCCATGGTGACGGCCATACGGTGGGCGAACTGGTTCTTGGTCCACAGGTACCGGTCCTCTTCCGGGACCAAGGAGGTGTGTCCACCCATCTGTCCACGAGCGACGATGGATATTTTGTGCACCGGGTCGGCGAATTCCAGGCCCCAGGCCACCAGAGCGTGTCCGGCTTCGTGATAGGCCGTCATCTCCTTCTCACGGGGGTTAATCCGCCGGTTCTTGCGCTGTGGGCCAGCAATTACACGATCGACAGCCTCTTCAAAGTCGTCCATGAAAATCTGTTTCTTGCTGCCTCTGGCCGCCATGATTGCTGCTTCATTTATCAGGTTGGATAGTTCTGCGCCGCTGAATCCTGGTGTCTCTTTGGCCAATGAGTCAAAGGTCACTTCCGGAGCCAAGGGCTTGCCGGCCGCGTGAACCTTTAGGATGGCCTTTCTACCTTCAATGTCAGGCAGGTCCATGGTCACGCGTCGGTCGAACCGACCAGGCCTCAATAAGGCTGGATCCAGAATGTCTGGGCGGTTGGTGGCGGCAATCACAATGACGTTGGTGTTGGTCTCAAAGCCGTCCATCTCAACCAGTATCTGGTTCAGGGTTTGTTCTCTTTCGTCGTGTCCGCCGCCAA
>CAVODA010000033.1:0-10067 GCA_963694265.1 Dehalococcoidia bacterium | reverse complement strand
CAGGTTGCCGGGCCAAAGGGAACGAAAGTCCTCTTGGGCGTAATGCGGGCTGGAGAGGTCGATTCGGAAGATGTAGAGGTCTTCAGGGGCGATATTGAATTACAGTCGGTGGCCTTCCAACTGATACCGGGCGGAATCGGTTACCTACGTATATCGAGGTTTAGGGACAACACTGGCGAGCAGGCATTCTCGGCGTTGGAAGAATTGAACCAATTCGACATGCTGGCCTTGGTGGTGGACATCAGAACCAATCCCGGTGGCTCATCTGAGGCGGCCGTGGAGACTGCGGCACAATTCCTGCCAGACGGCACTGTGTTTGGCTACGTTGAAGGCAAGGACGGCCAGCGTACCGAAATTACAATCAGCCCCAACGAGAACCGGCTGTCATTGGACGATCTTCTGGTGGCAGTGTTGATTAACGAGCAGACCTCACGTGAGGCAGAGACTTTGGCTGCGGCGTTGCGTGATTCCGGGCAGGCCACGCTGTTTGGCATGACCAGCCTGGGCGATGCTTCAGCCTATGAGTTTATAGAACTGAGCGATGGATCGGCCATGTACCTGCCGGTGGCCCGTCGTTTCTCACCCAAAGGGGAATTGATGACAAGGAATGGCGTGGTTCCCGACGTTGAAGTGGAGTCGGTTGCGGAAGAAAAAGGCTACGGCGGGGAGAGCCAATTCAACCGCGCCTATGAGTTCCTAGACGGCCAGCTTCCCCCGTTTCGTTAGAACATAGGCCTGTAAACTTAGCAGGTGAAACCGGGCTAAGTTTGGTAATCAGATAGAAAAAGGGCTTCTCCAACTGGAGAAGCCCTTTTTGTTTCGCTAAAGTAAAGCTGAGGTCTTGCGACCGGGGAGTTGTTAGGCGACCTCGACGGCGGCGCCTGCCTCTTCCAGCTTGGCTTTGATCTCGTCGGCTTCTTCCTTGGCGATGCCTTCCTTGATGGGGGTAGGAGCGGACTCAACCAGCTCTTTGGCTTCGCGTAGGCCCAGGGAAGTAACTTCGCGGACGGCCTTAATGACGTTGATCTTGTTGGGACCGATGTCTTTCAGGCTGACTGCGAATGCAGACTGTTCTTCGGCAGCGGCTGCGCCACCGTCGGCAGGTGCTCCGGCAGCGGGCGCGGCGGCAACGGCCACAGGGGCAGCGGCGCTCACACCAAACTCTTCTTCCAGTGCCTTGACCACGTCGGCCAATTCAACCACGTTCATTTGCTTAATTGCGTCAATAAGTTCTTCTTTAGTCATGATGTCTCCTCTTTGTCATATCAGGCTGTTTATTGATCAAATTTGTTGGTTAGCTATAGATGAGAATTCTGATCGTATTACCCGGTGGTATTACTCTGAGGCTTCCTCATCAGATGTTTCTGCTTCAGGTTCTGCAGCTTCAGGTTCCTCTGAAGTTTCTTCCGCAGCGGCTTCTTCAGCAGGCGCTTCTTCAGCGGACGCTTCTTCGGCTTCTGCTTCTTCCTCAGCCGGTGCGTCTTCTGCGCTGGCTTCGGGTTCGGCAGATGCTTCAGGCTCGGTAGGAGCTGCTTCGGCTTCTGGTGCCGGGCTTTGTTCTTCTAGTTGGCGGACCCTTGCTTGCAGCACGTTGTCCAGGGCTTGTATCGGACCGTTCATCACGGTGAGTAGCCTGGTTAGGGGTGACTGCATCTGGCCCAAGAGCATGGCCAGCAAGATGGGCTTGGGTGGCAGGGAGGCTAGCTTGGTCACATCGTCGGCGGACATTGGGGCGCCGTCGCCCATTACTGCTCCGATGATGGCCAGCGACGTTCCGCCGTCCCGGATGAAATCAGAAAGGACCTTGGCGGCTGCTGCCGGGTCGTCATAAGCAATGGCAACGGCCGTTGGGCCTTGAATGATCTCTCCGATCTGCGATTTATTAGCTTCGGTGGCGGCCAGTTTGAGCAGGGTGTTCTTGACGATTGTGAAATCTATACCACCGGTGCGCATGGCCCGGCGTAACAGAATCATATCGTTGACGGAGATTCCAGCATAACTGGCCGTCATTGCAATACTGCTACGTTCTAGCCGATCCTTGACGTCTTCGACTCGGTCTACTTTTTGCTGGGTTGGCAAATTAATCCTCCATTAAAACCGTGTTGGGATTTTCTGGGTAGAACAAGATTGATTTATCAAAATTGTCCAACAGTTCCCGGTTCAGTTGTCTGTAATAAAAAATCCCTACGCCAAATACGCGGCGTAGGGATTCGGTTATCCGAATTACTGATCGTCGCGCCTGGGTGGGCTGCTTGCGCATTTGCCCCATTTCAAGGACCCACTGTCTTTGGCGTGTTATTACCTAAGTTGTAAAGACGGGCATTAAGCCCGTTGCCGGATTACTCTAGTGACTCTAGAGCCATCAACGAGGGCAAATCCAACGAAACGCTGGGTCCCATTGTAGACGTTATATACGCTGACCGGAAGAACGGCCCCTTCAGGCTGTCCGGACGCTCTCTGACGATGGCGCTGGCCAATGAGGCTAGGTTATCTACCAGTTGGTCTGCGGTGAAACTTACCTTGCCCACGGACGAATGGATGATGGCCGTACGGTCGGTCCGGTATTCGGTCCTGCCGCCCTTGGCTTCTTCCACTGCTTTTGCCATGTCTTGTGGCTGCACCATTGTGCCAGAGCGAGGGTTCGGCATCAGGCCTTTGCGACCTAGAATCCGACCCAGTTTACCGATTTTGGGCATAATTTGGGGAGTGGCTAGGCCGACTTCAAAGTCGTCCCATCCAGCTTCAATCTTTGCAATCAGGTCGTCTTCGCCAACAAAGTCGGCGCCGGCGGCGCGTGCTTCTTCCGCACCTTCTGAACCGGCAAAGACCACCACTCGGATGACCTTGCCCAGTCCGTGGGGCAGGCGACAGACACCGCGAATCATCTGATCGGCGTGTCTCGGATCAACGTTGGTCCTGATGTGGAGCTCAACTGTCTCATCGAATTTGGCTGTGGATACTTCTTTAAGAAGTTCCATGGCGTCCTTCGGTTCGTAGTTCTTTTCTAGGTCTACCATTTCTGCCACGGTGCTAAACCGTCGACTGTGCTTGACCATGGTTGCTATTCTCCTACGTCGATGCCCATGCTGCGGGCGGTACCGGCAATGATGGCCATCGCTTCGTCAACGCCACCGGCGTTAAGGTCGGCCAACTTGGATTCGGCTATTTCTTTAAGTTGCTGTTTGGTTATTTTACCGACACTGCCTGAGCGGAACTCGGAGGCTCCTTTTTCCACTCCTGCAGCCTTGCGCAACATGTCCGACGCCGGGGGCGTGCGGGTTACGAAAGTAAAGGAACGGTCTTCATAGACGGTTAGGTGAACCGGGACGATGGTGCCTGCCTGAGTGGCCGTCTTGGAGTTATATTCCTTGACGAAGCCCATGATATTTACGCCGTGCTGGCCCAGCGCGGGTCCCACCGGAGGGGCAGGTGTTGCCTTACCGGCTTCCAGCTGTAGTTTAATGATGGCCCTAACTTTCTTCGCCAACGAGGGGCTCCTTTAGTTACGCTTAAGTACGCTTTTATAGGTATATGGCCAAGGCATTTAGCCTTGGCACTGGATCGACTCTAGATTCGTTCTACCTGTAGGAAATCCAACTCCACTGGAGTTTCACGCCCGAAGAAGGATACCATAACCCGAACCTTGCCCTTACCGTCATCCACGTCATTAATAGTGCCGATGAAGTCTACGAATGGACCTTCCGTGATTCTCACGGTCTCACCGCGCTCCAGGCCAATGGTCACTCGGGTCGGATTAGAGTCCACCTGCTTGAGGATGTCCTCCATCTGCTTTTCTTCTAGAGGAACAGGTTTGGGCCGTTTGTCGTGTTCGTCTTCAGTGGACACAAACCCGGTGACACCGGGGGTGTTCCGCACTGCGTACCAGCTTTCATCATCCATAATCATTTGGACCAGGATGTAGCCTGGGAACAACTTCTTGCGCTCTGAGCGCCGCTCGCCGTCCTTGAAGATTACCTCTTCCTCAGTGGGAACCAGTACTTCGTTGATACGATCCTGCATATCCAGACTCTGGATGCGCAGGCGGAGGTTCTTCTCTACCAAGTCTTCTTGACCGGAGTACGTGTGGACGATATACCAACGGGAGTCCTGTGTCTCTTCGGACTCCAATGTGTCTTTTGTTGTCATATTGCAATATCCAATGCCTGGTCAAGCAGAAATGGGCCACGCCGAAACGCGCCCCATATTTCTGCATTATTACAGTCGATTATGCTGGCCCTTGCCCCGGTTTCTCTAGAAGATACCCCGGGCGAAGATGACCCGCGAAAAGAGTTCTGCAAAAATCCTGTCTAGGCCGCCCAGAAAGAACCCGGCAACAATGGCCAATACGATGACCACCGAGGTCAGCCGTGCAGTTTCTTCTCGGCTGGGCCAGACAGACTTTCGTAGTTCCGAGTAGGTTTCTTGAAGGAAAACTACCGGACCTACACGTCCTCCACCGGAGGGAGCGACGATACGTTGACTGCGTGATGATGCCCTAGCCATGGGCCTCTACCTCACTTCGCGATGGGTCTTGTGCGAGCGGCACCTTGAGCAATACTTCTTCAACTCCATACGGTTGGGGTCGTTGCGTCGGTTTTTCGCAGAGGTGTAATTACGC
The DNA here is from genome assembly GCA_963694265.1 of Dehalococcoidia bacterium. Lineage (GTDB taxonomy): Bacteria > Chloroflexota > Dehalococcoidia > Lucifugimonadales > UBA3495 > UBA9611. The sequence continues at coordinate 5,449 of CAVODA010000033.1, read as the reverse complement.
TCTCGGCAGTCGCCGCATTGCAGGGTAATAATCTGCCTAACGTCGGCGGTTTTTCTGGCCATGAGTTACTCCATAACCTTGGTGATAACTCCGGATCCCACTGTACGTCCGCCTTCGCGAATTGCGAAGCGCATCTGCTCTTCCAGCGGTACCGGGCTCATCAGTTCAATTTCCATTTTAACGTTGTCCCCAGGCATGACCATCTCAACGCCCTCGGGCAGTGTGCAAGAGCCCGTGATGTCAGATGTCCTGATGTAGAACTGGGGCTTGTAGCCGGAGAAGAACGGTGTGTGTCGTCCACCTTCCTCACGGCTAAGGATGTAAACCTCGGCTTCAGCCTTGGTGTAAGGGTGCATTGTTCCGGGTGCAACCAGCACCTGGCCGCGTTCTACTTCTTCCCGGTCCACACCACGGAGGAGGATGCCGACAGCATCACCTGCTTGGGTGGTATCCAAGTTCTTGTGGAACATTTCCAGACCGGTGGCAACGGTCTCACGAACGTCACCCCAGCGAATGATTTCAACTGCAGAACCTACGTTCAGGGTGCCGCGCTCTACACGACCGGTTACCACGGTACCGCGGCCCTTGATACCAAATACGTCTTCAATCGGCATCAAGAAGGGACGGTCGGTTACCCGCTCGGGGACCGGAATCCACTCGTCCATGGCTTTGACCAAATCCACCACGCCTTGAACGTATTCTGGCTCGCCTTCAATGGCCTTCAGACCACTTACGCGGACAATCGGAGTGTCGTCACCGGGATAGTCGTAGCGGCTGAGGAGTTCACGAACTTCGAGCTCAACTAGTTCCAAGAGCTCTTCGTCGTCCATCATGTCGCATTTGTTCAAGGCAACCAAGATCTTAGGCACTTCAACCTGCCGGGCCAGGAGGATGTGCTCACGAGTCTGGGGCATGGGGCCGTCCGGGGCGCTAACCACCAGAACGGCACCGTCCATCTGAGCGGCTCCGGTAATCATGTTCTTGATATAGTCAGCGTGACCGGGGCAGTCAACGTGGGCGTAGTGTCGGGTTTCCGACTCATACTCCACGTGGGCGATGGCGATGGTTACACCACGGGCCTTTTCTTCAGGAGCATTATCAATGCTGTCCATGTCTAGGTAGTTGGCCAAGCCTTGGTCTGCCAAGACCTTAGTGATGGCTGAAGTCAACGTAGTCTTGCCGTGGTCCACGTGGCCAATGGTGCCTACGTTTAGATGATCTTTCGTACGGTCGAATTGCTGTTTAGCCATCTCTTAGGTGTCCTCCCTACTACTCATACTCGGTCCCTATTGTGTTGTGCGGGCCGATTTTTAAAACTGGAGCCCAGAGGCGGGATTGAACCGCCGACCTCGTTCTTACCAAGAACGCGCTCTGCCGCTGAGCTATCTGGGCTGATAGATTAACGGCTGCCATTTGCCTTTTTATATTGTCCGGCCATAAGACCATGGACAATCATGATGGTGGAGGGGGCAGGATTCGAACCTGCGAAGCCCTTCCGGACGCCAGATTTACAGTCTGGTGGCTTTAACCACTCACCCACCCCTCCAGGCATAGGAAATTTCGCATAATTCGCAGTTGCCACGCAATCGTGGACAGGAGAAACACTCGAATCTATAACGAGAGATTGACCTGCCCCGGCCTTAGGTGCCGGGTCTAACCGTAACCATGCCGCTGGGAATGGTGCCAGCGAGACTGAATGTTAAAAATCCCAAGTGGGATTTGAGGCTCCTGGTGATTAGTTTGACGACTATTCATCGCCCACTAAAAAATAGCCCCAGCATTCGCGGGGCCATTTCGTAACCAAGAATCTATAAGAATTATATAAATATGGCCCTAGAAAGTCAATCGAATTCACGCCCGAGTTGACGGATTCCGACGTGATCTTTCTCCTAGACCGCCATCTTGACGGCGAGTGTGCCGTAATCTACACTTTTAGGCACGGCCCATCGACTTGATAGACCTACCGTTATACCTGTCTCTGGGCACGCATTTCTTCTAATCAAGGACCGAACCAACAACAAGAGCACCCAAATGTACCCAAGTACACGGGGCTCCTGATTTCGGATTCGGCAGTGCAACACCAATGGATATTAAAGATTTCATCAGAGATGTGCCCGATTTTCCAGAGCCAGGTATCTTGTTTAAGGACATCACTCCACTGCTGGCCGATGCCAAAGCCTTTGACTACACGATAGCTCAATTGGCTGATCACTATAAAAACACGGAGTTCGACATCATCGTACCAGTAGAGTCGCGAGGTTTCCTGTTTGGCGCTCCGTTGGCCCGAGAACTTGGCAAGGGGATTGTGCCGGTACGTAAACCGGGCAAACTACCCGCCGCCACTCTTTCCACAGATTATGTCCTTGAATACGGCACCAACACCATGGAAATCCATGAGGACGGAGTTCAAAAAGGCCAAAAAGTTCTGATATTAGATGACCTGCTGGCCACCGGTGGCACCCTGGGAGCCTCTGCCAAGCTGGTGGAGATGACCGGGGGCACCGTTGCCGAGATTGGCGTGATCATTGAGCTGTCTTTCTTAGAAGGCCGGAATAGCCTTTCCAATTACAATGTATTCTCGATGATTCAATACTGATTATATTCAGTTCGTATTTTAAGCAATCAGATCATTCGACCCATTCTGCACAAGCTGCAATAATCAGCATGGAACACTTAACCAAGAGGAGCTATTCATGGCCGACCAGATTACCGTAGGTAACGTTGATATTAAATTCGTCTTGGATATGCTCCCGCCGCCCCGTGACCCGTCTGTAATGTTTCCAACCACCGACTCCCATGACTGGGAGCCGTACCACGACGCCCTTGAAGACTGCCAGCTACAGCTTTACTACGGTCATTTTTACCTGCGCAGCATGGGTAAGACCATCATGGTGGACACTGGCATGGGCCCAGGACCCCATCCCAGCCGGGCGAACCGCACCGGAGACATGATTAACCAGTTGAAAATCTCCGGGGTAAATCCTGAAGATGTGGACCTTGTTTTAATCACCCACATGCACATTGACCATGTGGGCTGGAACATTGATTACTCCGGATCCGAGCCGAAACCGACTTTCCCCAACGCCCGCTATTTGGCCCCCCAACTGGATTGGGATCATTTCACCAAACCTGAATTCGCCAAGGATGCCCCGTGGGTTGAGGAGAATATCCTGCCGTTGGAGAAGATGGGCCTACTTGATTTGATAGGGGACGGCTATGTCGTCAACAACGAAATAACGGCCATCTCCACACCTGGTCACACGCCAGGACACATGGTGTTTGACATCACTTCTCAGGGAGAGAAGGCCATGGTGGTGGGTGACCTGCTCCACAGCAGGGTTCAGATTGAACACCCTGAATGGACCGCTGGAGTCGACACAGACAAGGAAGCCAGCCAAAAGAACCGTACAATGATATTAGAACGGGCTGAATCGGAAGACATAGTTATTGCCGCCGGTCACTTTCATCCCGACGACCACATTGGCAAGGTGATTCGCCTGGAAGGCAAACGCTACTGGCAGGTAATCAAGTAAGCAGACCAAGCAAACGCCACAGCCCGCCGATTTGAATAAAAGGCAAACGCTACTGGCAGGTAATCAAGTAAACAGGTCAGGCAACCAGCGCTGAAACTGCGGTTTAACACAATCAGGAGACATCGTGAGCCCGGAAGATAGCCCAGGACATAATCCAGGAAAACCAGGCAAAGACCTAAACCAAGCCGCATTTGATTTTAGGCAGACCTACTACGGCCCGGATAACAACCCGGTGCCGCCGGCTGCCATGGCTGAACTTGCACCCGATGTCATGCGTCTTGTGGACTCGGTTATCTACGGCGAGATCTACAACCGACCAGCCGTAGACCTGCAAACACGCAGCCTGTGCACCATCGCCGCGTTGGTGGTGCTGGGCCACAGCCCTCAGATGATTAAAAGGCACATCTCCGGAGCGCTCCACGTTGGCGTAACCCGTGAGGAAATATCTGAGATCATCGCCCAGATGGTTTTCTATGGCGGCATGCCGGCGGCGGTCAATGCCTTCCGCATGGCCAAGGAAGCCTTCGATGAATCCCCCGACGGTCTAACCCCGGAGGAAACTGCGGCGCGTAAAGCAGCAGAGCCAGATCCAGAAGCGGCAAACACGGTGCAGTATAAAGAAGACGGCGTGGCATATGGCATAGCTCCCGAACCGCCCAGGGCAGACCCTTCAGACGCTGAAGAAGAACCACACTTTGACCCGAACGCTGACAACGATGAATTGCGGCCCCGACTAAAGCCCACGGAGCTGCCACCATTAAAAGCCGACCGACCATATAAGCGCCCATCCGACATGAGTAGGAGAGAACGCGATGAAAATAGGTTTCATCGGGACCGGCAACATGGGGAATCCAATGGCCGCCAATCTGATCAAAGCAGGCCATCAGCTAACCGTGCACGACCTGCGACGGGAGGCCGCAACCAATCTCCTAGAGATGGGCGCAAACTGGGCGGACAGTCCAAAGGAAGTCGTCCCGGGCAAGGAACTGGTCCTAACGTCACTCCCCGTACCACGGGACGTGGAGGCGGTGGTCCTGGGCGAAAACGGAATCCTGGAAGGGGCAAGTGAGGGACAGGTCTTCTTTGACCTTTCAACAAACTCCCCAACAATGATCCGTCGGCTCCATGAGGAATGCGCCGCCAAGGGCGTCACATTGATGGACTCTCCGGTAAGCGGTGGCACCTACGGCGCAGCGGACGGAACCCTGGCCGTGATGGTCGGTGGAGACAAAGCGACATTCGACAAATTTAAGCCGACTCTTGAGGCCATTGGCACCCACGTGGTTTACTGCGGTGACATCGGCAACGGCTCGGTCTGCAAGATTTGTAACAACCTAATGAGCATGGGCACCGGAGTACTGCTGGCAGAGGCGCTGACTTTGGGCGTCAAAGCCGGAGTGGATCTTGAAACGCTGGCCGATGTCATCAATAACAGCACCGGCGGCTCAAAACGACTCAAAGACAAGTTCCCACTGTTCCTATTTAAGGGTAACTTTGAGCCCGGCTTTGCCACCGCACTGGCCGCCAAAGACGTTAGACTGGCCACTGACCTGGGCCGGGAATACGGCATACCAATGGAACTATCCAACCTGGTGGACCAACGGCATGTTGAGGCGCTTTTCAGAGGGTATGGTCCCGAAGACTCGGACGCCGTGGCCAAGATTCAAGAAGAAAAATCAGGTATTCAACTGAGACTGCACGATTAGATTAGCCAAGTAACTAATCAGTGGAAACCTGCCCGCAGCCCGAATGGGCTTTGACCTTTCCCAAGCTGAATTTCCGGAGAGTGAAAAAATGACGACCAACGGAATGGAACGCTCCAAGATAGTGGAGTCCAGCGACACTATTGAGGCAATTGAAGAATGCTACAGAATGGGCTGGAGCGACGGTCTACCCGTTGTCCCGCCCGTTGACTA
>CAVODA010000032.1:0-10135 GCA_963694265.1 Dehalococcoidia bacterium | reverse complement strand
GCTAATCTTCCTTAACCGTACTTTGTCACCATTCTTGAACTTAGGTTCGTTCGGCATTATTTCAAACCTCGAAATTTGGCTTGGCCAGGTTAAGGCCAGCCGCCACTACCAGTCCATCTCCCGGCCCAGGCCTTGGGCTTTGGCGCAGTCATAGGCTAGCTTGGCAGCGGCTACGTCGGCCACTCCGGTGCCCATGATCTTGGCGTAGACTATTTGGCCTTCATTGTCCCGGCCGCTCACAGCGCCGGAGACAACGTGCCTCAACTCGTGTATCTTGCTCCACTGAATTAGCCCTTTGTCCACGGCGTTGCAAATATCACCCGCCTCGATTGCTGCTTGCTCAGTTGAGTCCACGATTATCTTATCGGCTCGAGTAATGGTGGCTTCGTCAACTTCTCGCGCACGCCAGGTGGTGGGTCCGGCGCCAATGACAGTGCTGCCGTATTTCAGCCAAGCCCCTTCGACAACGGGGTCCATGGTCGCGGCAACGCAGAGAACAACGTCGCAATCGCGCACAGCGTCCTCGTTGGTGGCTGCTGCGGAGACATCGATGGCCATGGTCTCGGTCATCTTGGTGGCAAACGCTTCACGGCGGTCCTGGGTTCGGCTGAAGGCTTTGATGCTCTTGATGTTACGAACCTTGGATACCGCTTCCAGTTGGGTTGGGGCTTGCCCGCCAGTGCCGATGATACCCACGGTCACATCACCGGCGTTGGCCAGGTGTTTTACGGTGACTCCAGTGGATGCACCGGTGCGGAGTTGGCCCAGCCGGTTGGCTTGGGTGTAGAGAAGCAGCTCTCCGGTGTTGGCGTCATAGAGGCTAACTTGGAAAGAGTAAGAGCCCTTGACCACTGTATAGGTCTTGACCCCCAGCAGGCCCATGTGGAATAAACCACCGCCCATTACGGATAGCATTCCGCTGTCGGCGATTATCTTGCGACGGGTCATGTTATGGACCTGTCCGTTGCCGTAGTGCTCCTGCATGGACTCGATGGCCTCAAGCATGCCGTCCATGGTCACGCACTGGGCCACGTCTTCATCTTTGAGAAAAAGGGTCATGGAAAAATTCCTCCGGTGTGTCAGCCTGAGCGTAGATACGCCGTTGGCCGGATATTGGAGGGTAGTATACGACTGGACAGAGGACGTGGCTATATCGGAACAGGGTGAATATGGACTAAACAGCTACGGAGATAGCTTGAATGCCAAGCGTCAAGGCCCAATTTCACAATAGAGAAGAGGCTAAGATCATTGCGCCGGTTGATCTGCGATTTAGACAGGAACGCGAGCCAGAGTTACCGGAAAAACTGCCGGTTTTTCTGGAGGTAGTGACGCCATTCAGATGGAATATTGAATTCGTCAAAAATCGCGTTGACCGGGCAGACCGACACACAGTACGAGCAGTCAATGCAGGTGGCCGGATCAATGAAATACTGCTCTACCGCATCGGTTGTAGAGATACAATCAACCGGGCAGACTTCCACACAGGAAGCATCTTTAACCCCGGTACAAGGTTCTGTTATTACGTAGGGCATTCCAATCTCTTGGCATAAAAATTCGGGGATTGATTCCCATCATCGAATGCGATGATACCCTGAAATGGAACCATTAGCTCTTACATTTTCAAATCGACAACTTATTTTGTCAAGGGATAGTATGTGATATATTATATTTGTTAATTCGTGGTGCTCAATAGGGGGATGAATTGGAACTCAGGGAACTCATCAGCTTTTACCATGTTGCCAGAGTGCGTAGCGTTTCCAAAGCAGCTCGTACATTAGAGCTTGGGCAACCAACTGTGACCACCCATTTGCGGAAACTGGAAGATGAGTTCGGAATCACCCTCTTTGACCGTATTAAGCGTCCCATTCAACTGACATCAGAGGGCGTTACCCTGCTTGAATTGGTAACCCCTGTTGTAACTTCAGTGGACGCGCTCAAGACCCAGATGGACTACTCCGAACGGCGTGGTTCTTTTGTCGTCGGGGCCTATCCAGACTTGGTGACCCACCACCTGCCGGCTGGGATTCAAAAGTTCCGTGAGGATTACCCAGACGTCCGTATCCGGTTGTTGGCCCGGTCCTACAACCCGTTGATTCAACTGGTCCGCTCCGGCGAAATAGACTTAGCATTTTGTTCCACACCGCCGGCAGATGATTCATCTTTAGAGTTTAAAGAGTTGTTCGGCTACAACACGGTTTTGCTGACCCCTCCCGGCCACGAACTGCTGCATGGTCAGCCGGTCAAACTTGAAGACATTGCGTCATTCCCACTGATTTTGACTGCACCGGATAGTCAGTTGCGCCAAAGAGTGGAACAGGCTTTCAAAAGCCGGGGTCTCACGCCAGACGTTGTATTAGCCCTGGATGACACCGTTTCCATGAAGCGTTACGTTGAGATTGGCATGGGGATTGCAATTGGAAGTGATTTTACCCTGCACTCAGAAGACCACAACCGGTTTGGTGTCGTCCGCTTGGACCACCTGTTCCCCGGATCGGTCATTGGAGTTTGCACCCTAAAGGGTAAATTCGTCGGTCAGGCGGTCAGAAACTTCATTGAGATAATGTCTGACCAGATTAGAGGCTTCCACTCGGAGCTTTGGTCTTGGGAAGAAGAACACCCTGATCAGGTTGGGCTAGCTGGCGCACAGGCTGAAGACGACTAACCAGTCGAACGATGGGCCTACAAAACCCCGTCTTTAGGGCCCGTCTCTTCAGAACCATTATCCGGCGGTAAGACCTGCTTGAGACGCCGCGCCAATTGCGACCGAGCCAACAACAGGTAACGGCCGCACTCCTGGCAAGTCATTCCAATGTCGGCGCCCAGTCTGGTGACGGTCCAGAGCGACCCGCCACAGGGGTGGGCTTTCTTCATCTGGAGTACGTCGCCAATCTTTAACTCTAGGGCCATCCCTTTCCGTCGGCTTCAAGAACTTCGTTGATGCTCTCGCGCAATTTGTTGGCCTCCCGGGCTGCGGCCTCCGCAAAATCGTCCTCGTCGTTCTCAGCAGAAGCGTAAATAATCCCCCGGGACGAGTTAATCAGTGCTGCCCGGCCCCGGCTGTCGGTGCCCTGTCGTACCGACGCTTCCAAGTCGCCGCCCTGCGCGCCAATCCCTGGAATCAACAAAGGCATAGTCGGGCAGGCGGCTCTGATCTCAGCCAGTTGCTCTGGGACAGTCGCCCCGGCAACCAACCCCAGGTTCCCTTTGGTGTTCCACCGCTGGCAGGATAGCGCCACATTTCTGTAGAGCGGCATGACTCCATCATCAGTGGTGATCTGTAGGTCTTGAAAATCAGCAGAACCAGGGTTGGAACCACGGCACCAGACAAACACCCCCTTTGACTCATCATCCAAGAACGGCAGCACGGTATCCTCGCCGCCCCAGGCATTGATGGTCAGAGCGTCGAAGCCCCAAACCTGGAACATGGCTTTGGCGTAAGCCTGGGCTGAAGGGCCTATGTCGCCGCGTTTGGCGTCACCCAAGATGATTGCGGAGGGCGCAACGTCGCGGATGTGGCTGATGGTCTTCTCCAAGTCACGCAGACCTGGCAGCCCCAAAGCCTCATAAAAAGCCAGGTTCGGCTTGAAGGCACAGACGAGACCGGCAGTGGCATCCACAATCGCCCGGTTGAACTCGTATACGTCAGGAATCGGCATTCGGGCTGGATCCGGGTCCAACCCCACACAGACCAAACTTTTAGTTGCTGCTGCTGCCTGTTCCAACCTATCGGTAAAGCCGCTCATCGTTCATCCTTATAGCCGTGTTGGCGAGTGCAAAAAGTATACACGAACCCACGCTGCGCCAAGCCAAATTTGGTCGATTTGATAAGTCGTCGTATTGCCGGGAATCAAATTGGATTGTTTCCATTTTGTTACTATGATGTAGTTTGATTTAGGAGGCCGAAATTGGACTTGGGAAGCGACTTGGTTGAGGGAATATTTCTGGAGCGGGTCAACCGTTTCCTGGCCATGGTTGAGGTAGACGGCAAGAAAGTCGGAGTGCACGTTGCTAATTCCGGCCGCATGAAAGAATTGTTTGTTCCTGGCTGGCGAGTTCTGGTACGGCCCGTTGCCGGGGAGCACCGCAGGACCAAGTTTGACCTGGTGCTAGTGGACATGGGCACTGCCTTGGCTTCCGCCGACTCCAGAGCGCCCAATGCACTGGTGGCAGAGGGTGTGGAAAGCGGGCATCTGAACCAGTTCGCAGATTACCCCGACGTGCGCCGCGAGGTGACCTTTGGCGACAGCCGTTTGGATCTGATGCTAGAGGGGCCAAAGGGCCGGTGTTACATCGAGGCTAAATCAGTCACGTTGGTTGAAAACGGTGTTGGTCTCTTCCCGGACGCCCCGACCGTTCGCGGGGCCAAGCACCTACGCACGCTGGAGACTGTGATTGAAGCCGGTCACCGGGCGGCTGTGATCTTTGTCATCCAAAGACCCGACGCCAGCGCATTCGCCACCAGTGATCCGTCCGACCCTGTTTTGGCCGCCGCCCTAATATCCGCAATGGCAGCCGGCGTGGAAGCCTACGCCTACAACTGCGTGGTTACCGAACGGGAGATTCGCTTGGACCAGTCGCTGCCCATCCGCCCCTACGCTGAAGCTGTGGGCAATGCCTAAATCGACACCGATGGGTACCCAGTTGCCGACGGGCGCTCGGTTGATGGACGTATACCAGAGACTTTTCGAAGCCTATGGCCCGCAGCAGTGGTGGCCTGGAGACGGGCCGTTTGAAGTTATCTCTGGGGCCATATTGACCCAATCGGCAGCATGGACCAACGTGATTATGGCCCTGGCCAAAATGCGGGGTGCCGGTTGTTGGTCGTTTGAGGCCGTGCACGAAACACCGGAACCAGAACTGGCGGAACTGGTACGTTCGTCGGGCTACTTCAATGCCAAAGCCAGGAAACTAAAGGCCTTTGCCGCCCACGTGATAGTCAACTATCAAGGTGATTTGGACCGGCTGTTCAACCAGCAGACCGTTCCGATGCGGGAGGAACTGCTATCCATCCACGGAATCGGCGAAGAGACCGCTGATGACATCATGGTCTACGCCGCTGAGAAGCCGTCATTCGTTATTGACACCTATACACGCCGAATCATGGACCGACTTGATATGACCCCTGATGTGCCCCGTCCCAAATACCGTGACTATCAGACGATGTTCCACGAGCACATAAAAACCGATGTGCCGCTGTACAACGAGTTCCACGCCCTTTGGGATCACCACGCCAAGATGGCCTGCGCCAAAACTAATCCCACGTGTAGAGATTGCTGCCTACTGGACATCTGCCCCACTGGAAAAAAGCTTACGGCTGAAACCCACCAGCTAAATTGACGCCTGTCACGCTCGTGGTTATGATGCGGCTATTATCCTAGTCCCTGAAAATTGGAGGCATCATGCAAGTTGTTCGCATCTATACCGGAGACGATGGCGAGTCCCATTTCGAAGATATTGACCTGTCCTACGAACAGTTGGAGACCTCTGAAAGGACGGCCATTGAGAACGCTGAGCATCTTTACTTTCGTCGCTACCAGCCCGGCGATTTTAACGATTGGCATCCCGCCCCGCGCCGCCAGTATTCCATAACGCTTGAAGGTCAGGTTGAAGTCGGCCTGGGCGACGGCACCAAACGAGTCTTCGGGGTTGGCGACGTACTGCTGGCAGACGACTTGACCGGCCGCGGCCACACCACCGCTGTCTACGGCGATAAAGTCCGAATCTCAGTGGCCATCCCCATCATCGATTAATAGCTGGATTCGAGTCTAATCATAGAAAATACCGGAGATACAGATGCCCTTTGCCAAGATTGACGACACCCTTGAGATGTACTACGAGGACGACCAGTTCACCGACCCGTGGCGCGGTGAGCCAGAGACGATTGTCCTGCATCATGGCAACTCCAAGAACACCAAACTCTGGTACGCCTGGGTGCCGCTGCTGGCCCGCCAGTACCGGGTGATTCGGCTGGATGCCCGTGGCTTTGGCAAATCATCGGTTCCGCCAGAGGGGTACGACTGGTCGCTCAGCAATTGGGGCAACGACCTGCTCAAGTTGCTGGACCAACTGAAGATCAACAAAGTGCATCTCATTGGCGAGACCGTCGGCGGCACCATTGCCCTGCAGTTTGCCTATGACCATCCGGAGCGATTGCACACTCTGACCACCTGCACAACACCCTACAAGTTTGCCGGGGTGGAGATGTACCAGGGCTACTACAAACTCGTCAGCGAAGAAGGTGTGGCAGCCTGGGTTCAGAAGACTGCCGAGCGGCGGTTGGAGCCTGGGAAGTCGAATCCCGCCCATCATCAGTGGTACATAGACCAGATGTCTCAAACCTCCCAGAGGGTGGTGCTGGAGTCCCTGGCCTATCTGGGAACCCAGGACCTGACCGACATCCTGCCCCAGATCAAGACACCGACCATGGTGCTGGTCTCGGAGCAGAACGCCAAGGACAACCCGGACCGTACAACCGTCTTTGCCGAGAAACTAGGCAACGGTCGATTAGTGGCCATCCCTGGCACTAGTGGCTACGTGCAGCACTCCGCCCCAGAGGCCTGCGTGCTAGTGTGGCGTCAGTTCATCGGCGAGATTAGCGCCAAGTAAATCGCAGTTCCAGAATACAAAAAAGTCCCCTCACCCAAACATGGGTAGGGGGACTTTTTATTTTTCTGCCAGAGTAAGGCCTAGAGCAGAGACCGGGACTGGCCTCCGTCTACGTTGAGGCAGGTGCCGGTAATCATACTGGCGTTCTCAGAAGCCAGGAAGGCTACTGTATCGCCGACGGGCTCCGGCCAGCCAAACTTTCCAGCCGGTAGGTTACGGTCGATGAAATCGGCCACCTGCTCCGGGGTGCTGTTCTGCTGGAACCGGTCCCAACTGCTGCCAGGGAAGTCGATCGATCCCGGGGCGATGCAGTTGACCAGCACGTTTTCCTTCATTAAGTTCAGCGCCAGATGCTTGGAGAAGGCGATTAGGGCTGCTTTGCCGGTCATGTAATCTATGGAGCCGCCGTATTCCCGGCCATAGATGGATGAGATGCTGATGACCCTACCCCACTTCTGTTCCCGCATGTGCGGTATCACCAGTGAGATTAGCTCGACGGCGCTCATAAAGTTGAACTCCATACCCTCACGGAAGGTCTCAACCCCGGTCTCTTGAAAGTCCGCCGTGCCCTTTCTGCCGCCGGCGTTATTCACCAGAATGTCCACTTCACCAAATGCCTTGACGGTCTGGTCGTGGAAATTCTTGAGGTCCGCTTGCTTCATCACATCGGCCTGCACGGCGATGATCTCGTACCCCTTGGCCTTGAGCTCAGCCACAGTTGAATCCAGGTTCTCCTGACCACGGGCGCAGATCGCAACCTTGCAACCCTCTCTGGCCAGAGAGTCGGCCGCCTGTTTCCCCAGTCCGTGACTGCCCCCGGTAATCATTGCCACTTTGCCTTGCAGCGACAGATCCATTTTCGCCTCCTGTCTTGGTTAATTAATTTGTTGAAATTGATTGCTGAGATTATAGATGCAGTCGGGCCGGTTGTACCACATGCCAGAAAAAGGGCAACTAAGGTGTGCACGTCGGCTATAATTGCGCCCGGCCAGCCAAGAGAATTTTGGCCTTAATAATCAGACGGGTAGGTGGGCTATGCAAGCACTAGAGGGAATCAAGGTTCTGGATTTTTGCCGCAACGCACCGGGCATGTTCTGCACCACGGTGCTGGCCGACCTTGGCGCTGATGTCCTGATGATTGAGCGGCCCATGGACGAAACCCGTTCTGCCTACGAGAAGTTGGTTGCTGGTATCGACGGCGAAGATGACGAGCGTCGTCATGCGTCGTTCAATGCGTTGCAACGCAACAAACGCAGCATCGCCCTGAACCTAAAAGAACCCGATGCCCAGAAGATTTTTCAGCAACTAGCTGAGACTGCCGATGTGGTGGTTGAAGGGTTTCGGCCCGGTGTGATGGACCGCTTGGGTGCCGGCTATGAGAAGGTCCGGTCCATAAACCCCAGGGCAATCTACTGCTCAGTCTCTGGTTACGGACAGGACGGCCCCTACTCCCAACTGGCCGGGCACGACATCAACTACATCTCGTTTGCTGGTGCGCTGGGTCTGATTGGTCCCTATGACGGCAAGCCGTCGATCCCACTTAACCTGATTGCCGACTATGCCGGCGGCGGCCTATGCGGCGCGGTTGGCATTCTAGCGGCGCTGACGGCCAGAGAGAAGACCGGCGCTGGGCAGTACGTGGACATAGCCATGAGTGAGGGTGTGCTCTACATGCTCTCTGGGTTGATTTCAGATGTCCTGTCTAGGGGAATATCGACCGAACGCGGCGGAAACCGCCTGAACGGCGGCGCTCCCTACTACAACGTTTACGAGACCAAAGACGGCAAGTACTTCTCCGTCGCGGCCATTGAGCCCTGGTTCTGGGAGAATCTCTGTCACGCTCTGGACCGGGACGACCTACTGCCCCACCAAGACGCAGAAGGCCAGAAGAAAACAGAGGTTGAGCAGGCGTTGGCCCAGGCTTTTTTGACCAGGACTCGGGACGAGTGGTTTGAGACGCTGAAGGACGCAAACATCTCCGTTGGCAAGGTCTATTCCTTGGAAGAAGCCCTTGATGATCCCCACGCGCAACAACGGGGGATGGTGCTGGAGATTGAAGCGCCCAATATCCCGGAGGGCAAAGTAAGGCAAGTTGCCACTTCCATTCATCTTTCCGAGACTCCCGGAGAGGTAAAACACCTGGGTTCAGTCACCGGACAGCACACCTCCACCGTCCTGGAAGGGCTGGGATTCGACTCCGCTGTGGTGGCTGATCTGATACGCCGAAATGTTGTGCAATAACCTGGTGTAATAACCTGGTGAGGCAGACCTAGCCCAGCGTAAAATTAGCCTCAACCCGTGCTATACTATGCCCGCCCAAAGAGGACTTGAATCGCACCTGATTGCGTCCAACAAATGGATGTTCCTCGAATATTGCGGGCTTATCACTATCAGGAATGAGTAAACTTCGGTTTACGGGGAACAGTAGTTGATCAAGAGATTTTCAGTCCTGTACGTTGGTCAGATTGACCTGGAAAGCGTGGGAGCCGATGGCACCGCCCCCGACGACCGCCGTTACACCAACGAACAGTTAATCCAGACCTACAGCAACGCGATGTCCTTGGCTAAACAGATGGATGAGTCCGGGTTTTACTGTCTGTGGGCCGCAGAGCACCACTTCCAACGGGAAGGCTACGAGTGCATTCCCAACCTCACTTTGTTGGGCACTCACCTGGCCGCCCATACCAAGAACCTTAAGTTTGGCGCGTCGTTTAATATCTTGCCCATGTGGCACCCGCTTCGCTTGGCTGAAGACTTCTCCCTGGGAGACATTCTCACCGGTGGACGGCTGATCTTTGGTATTGGCCGGGGCTATCAGTCCAGAGAGGTTGAGACCTTTGGCTCGCCGCTCATTGACCAAGATGCCAATCGTGAGCTTTTTGAAGAACAAGTAGAGATTATTCTGAAGGCCTTCAACCAGGAGTCCTTCAATCACCACGGAAAGCACTATGACATTCCCCCAGATGTTCCCTACCGGGGCTATCAGCTAAAGGACATCACCCTTGTGCCCCGGCCCATCAACCTGCCTGTTGAGATCTGGCAGCCCATGACCAGCGGCCGCAGCATTGATTTCATTGCCAAGAAAGGCATCAAGGGCATGACCGCCCTCAGTGGCGAAAAAGTAGTGGAGCAATTCTTCACGGCCTATAAAGATGCCGCCGCAGAAGCGGGCCGCTCGGTGACCTTGGGGCAGGACATGTCCCTGGGCTTTGGCTTTTACATAGCAGACACACAAGAAGAAGCTATCGAAAAAGTCCGTCCCTATCATGACGAGCGCTACAAGTGGTTCTCACCCTTTGGCCTGGTCCGTTACGTTGACGAAGAAGGTCGGATGTGGGGCAGTCCCGGTGCACCGGCCCGTACACCCATGGTGGAAGATGGAGTGCAGCAGAAGGCTTGGCTTTGTGGGCCTCCGGAGCATTTCATTGAGACACTCAAGGACATGGAAGAGAAATACCCCGGATTGGAGGACGTATTCCTCCAGTGGCCGGAGGGTATGCCCTGGAGCGAAATGAGCGCCCAATTGGAG
>CAVODA010000031.1:0-10391 GCA_963694265.1 Dehalococcoidia bacterium | reverse complement strand
ATTGTTGTTTGACCCGCACATAGTTGCCGGATTATGACAGTCGGGTAAACTAAACGGCAACCATTCTCAAGAGCCTCAGGTGATTATTATGCCTTCTTACCTAGACCTCCTCTCAAAGTTTGTCTGTGAGACCCGCTTGGAAGACCTGCAGCCCTCAACACTTCAAGCTGCCAAGTCAGTGGTGCTGGACACGATCGGCGCCATGCTGGCTGGCAGTCGTCTTCCTGAGAATGGGAAACTGGCCCAGTTGGCCGCCAAAACCGGCGGATCTGGTCCGGCAACCCTGCTGGGTCAGTCCGGTTCTGCACCGGCCGTCTTTGCGGCACTGTCCAATGCCACAGCTGGTGTGTCGTTGGAGATGGATGAAGGCAACCGTCTCGGCGGCGGACATG
This sequence comes from Dehalococcoidia bacterium, assembly GCA_963694265.1. GTDB lineage: Bacteria > Chloroflexota > Dehalococcoidia > Lucifugimonadales > UBA3495 > UBA9611. Next base: position 9,999 of record CAVODA010000031.1, on the reverse strand, counting down.
CCGCCATCCACGTGGTTCCGGCTGCATTGGCGATCGCTGAAGAACAGGGCGTTGGCGGGAAGCAATTCCTTGAGAGCGTGATTGCCGGTTATGAGGTCACCTCTAGAATTGGGACCGGAACCGCCGTCAAGAAGACCGTTCATTCCCACGGCACCTGGGGCACGATAGGCTCTGCGGTGGCGACGGCAAAGCTGCTGGGGTTCGATGAAACCCAGACCACCACCGCCATAAACCTCGCCGCGTCCATGAGCCCGGCCAATACCTGGACTCCATGCCTGGAAGGGGCGACCATTCGCAACTTGTACCCTGGGCGTTCCGGGTTCCAGGGCATCATGGCCGCGCAACTGGCCGACTGCGGTTACACCGGCCTTGAAGACGGACCCTCAGATATTTACGAGAATATTCTTGGCGAAGGATTTGATACTGCGTCGGTTGTAGAGGGCTTGGGCGAGCGCGGGGAATACCGAATCCAAAGAAATTATTTCAAGCTACACGCCTGCTGTCTGTACAACCACCCGGTTTTAGACTGTGTGCAAACACTGCTGGCCCGTGAGAAATTTGCGCCAAGCGATGTGGCCAGCATAAAAGTGGAAGCTCCGGACTTGGCTATGATCATGGTTGACCCTGAGCCGCCGAACATGCTGGCGGCGAAGTTCTCCCTGCCCTATGCTGTGGCCACCGCGGTGGTCCACAACAGTACTGACATCACCGCCTTCTATCCCGAGCGACTACAGGATCCGGAGACCCTGGCCTTGGCCCACCTGGTGGAAATTACCACTGACTCAAGGATGGATATGCGCCGCTACGATTATCCGGCGGCCAACGTGGCAATTTCCCTGAAAGATGGCCGGACTCTGAACGAGAGTGTGACCGCGCACCACGGTGACTCCCATAACCCGGCTTCGCAAGAAGAACTGGAAGGGAAATTCCATTTTCTGGCCCAGGGTGTTTTGGGGGATACGGAAGCCGCTAGAGTGGTGGAGACGGTGAGTCACTTGGAATCCCTCAGTGATATCAGGAATCTCACACGGCTGATGAAAAGCAACTAACCCAGTCAATATCCAGACCTGACCAGGGCTTTAACGCCCGCGTTCGTCGCCCCAGAGAATGATGTGAAGGCGGGTGGTGAACCTGAACCCGTGCTGCACGCAGAGCTCCAGCAACCAGGCGCTCTTCTTGGCTAACGCGTCTGGTGTGCGTTCCTCAGGCATGAGTAGGATTCTCTCTGGTGCCAGCTTGTACTGATCTCGCAGCGTGCAGACCTCATCAACGTCCGACTCCACTGCGATCACAAACTTGAAATAGGCGTCTGGCAATGCAGCAAACGTCTGCAGGGAAGGGGTTTAGGGTTTCTGATAGCAGATTGCCGGACGTGCGTAGTTTGGGGGAGACGTTCCACTGTTCAATATGCCGGAGCATTCCCGGCGTTGGAGCAATGGTCCCGTTGGTCTCCACCTCAAAGGTGTAGCCCTCTGCGGCGAGCGACTCCACCAGCGGTTGAAGTCCTTCCTGCTGCAACATGGGCTCACCGCCCGTAATCACGACATGAGAGCAGTCATACGCCTGGATTTTCTGCTGGATTGTCGTAGGCTCCAGTTCGACCACTTCAGTCTCATAGCTGAAATTAGTCCAGTCCCAGGTGTATTTGGTGTCGCACCAGCGGCAGGCCAGATTGCAGGTGGCCAGCCTCAGGAACACGGAAGGCACGCCTAGGGAGACCCCCTCACCCTGAACGAGTGAAATATCTCTGGTTCGCCCCCTGATCTTCGGCTGATTTTAAGCATGGTTAGTTGGGTAGGGCCGGGTCGGTGTAGCCAGCGTCGCGGAACCCGTTGGCTCGTAATATGCAGCTATCGCAGCGGCCACAGGGAACTTCGCCACCCTGATAGCAACTCCAGGTTAATTCCAGCGGGGCTTTGATCTCTATACCCAACCTGACGATGTCGGCCTTGGACATCTCTATGAATGGAATCTCAATCTGCAGCGGAATGTGGTACTCAGTCCAGAGTTTGCTGCCGTAGCCCAGTGACTCGCCCATTTTCTCAAAGAACTCGGGTCGGCAGTCGGGATAACCGCTGTAGTCGATGGCGTTGGGGACCATATAGATGTGTGCTTGCAGGTCTGTCGGGGCCACTCCTTCCATCTCAATGGCATGGAAGGCTTGGCTCTCCAGATAGTCCGCAGCCAGGGACAGAAAAATGTATTCCGCAAAGGCACGTAGGTGATGGGGATGCTGTTGCCCATCGTGGCAGCGTCTTGGTCTTCTGGCACCGGGAACCGCTCCGGGTTGGTCAGCGCTGAGTACCAGGCCACCTTGCCAAGGAACGATTGTCCATCAACTCTTGCTCTACGCCGATTGACCGGGCAACTGCGGCAGCACAATCCACCTCTTTGCTTTGGCTCTGGCCGTAGTGAAAGGTGAGGGCCGTTAGGTGGTCGGTCTTGCCCTTGGCCAAGGCGGTTACGGTGGTCGAATCCAAGCCGCCCGAGAGCAGGCTAATCCCATAGCTGGGCATGTGCTAGTCCTTTGGTTTAGATGGGGTGACGATTAAATAGGATGCCGGTTGATTGGAGTGAGTGTCGGGTTAAGCGCCGAAGTATTCGGCATATTGGTTCACAGACTCCCAGAGCCGCACCTTGGCGGGAGCTAGGTCACAGAGTTCCACAGTCTTTTCGTAGAGCACCCTACTCATAACCTCGCACGAGGGGTTTTCATTCTGGAACTCATAGAGTCTAACCAAGGACGCGCTGCCCAGCCCCGAGATTAACTCACTGTCCTGACTGTTCACCAAGAAGGCGTGATCCCAGTTGTCATCCACCCAGGTTTTGACTTTGTCTTTAAGGTCGGTGAAATCGTAGACCAGGCTCAAGTCGTTTAGAGACTGGGATTCTATGAACACTTCCGCGCGGTAGGTGTGGCCGTGGGGGTAGGCGCACTTGCCGTTGTAATCCAGTAGGCGGTGGCCGCTGTCAAATGTGAACTCGATTCTTATCTGATATATGGTGGATTAAAGCCGGGGCTGGGTCGCCTCCGGGGCGCCCAAGGGCCGTGACAATTGATTACTTGCCACCTTGCTCGGCGGTGTATTCAACCGACACGGCAGTGTGTAGGCCGCCACGGACTTTGTAGTCCAGGGTTATCTTCATAGACTGGGGTTGGCAGACCGCCACCAGGTCGATCAGCATACGGTTGGCGGCGTGCTCTTGGACGATTCCCACGTCCCGGTAGGACAGAAGATAGTACTTGAGGGATTTGAGCTCGATACAGGAGTTGCTGGGCACGTAGGAGATAATTAGATTGCCGTAATCAGGGAGACCGGTCCACGGGCAGACCGCCGTGAACTCATCGGTGTCGATCTCAACCTGTGAATGTTGATTGGGATATTCGTATTCAAAGGTGAGCAGGCACGCCGGGTCAATGGTCTCCTCGCTCTTTGCGGGTAGTTCTACGTCAAGACCAACATATTGGTCTTTGAGTTCTTGGATGGTTGCCATGGTTTCCTCCCTGGGTATTTAGCGCCGGTTTTGCGGGGTATAAAAAGAATTAACGGGATGCCAGAACTAATGACCAGAAGTAATGATAGGTGGCTGGGTTGGAGAGTGTCAAAGCGTCTTGCGTGGCCAAGTGCCTAACGCTAAGATACTTGGACTGCTCTAGGCCACGCCCGACTAAGCACGCCAAATAATAAAATAATGTTCCAGGTCACGCCTGACCAAGCGCACTGGTTCATACCCGGCGCTTCATACCGGCTGATTTTTAAGGACGTTTCACTATGACTCAGGCAGAAAACTCCGCCCGCACTCTGAGCGAACTTGATGCCATGTCCATAGAACAGTCCCAGACGCTGTCGTTTGGCGAGCGTGATGCCTTGTTGGACCTGATTATCGCCGACGGCCTGCACGACGCCACACCATCGAATTCGTTCCGCTCCGGCACGTACACCGATTACTTCGATGAAGATATGACTCGGATGCTCAAGGTTAAGTCAGTCAAGGTATACGTCCGCGGGACCACATCTTCCGGCTTTGACGGCAAGGTGTTGGGAGACAACATTGTTGACCAGTATCGTGCCTGTTTCCGGCATGTTGAGACCACTCTGACCGCCGCCAAGACCAGTTACAGCAGGGTGGTGAACATGGTGATCTTCTTGACCAACATGGACAACTGGGAGAAGTTCAACGAGATATTCTGTGAGTTTGTTCCCATACCGCCCTGCCGCGCAGTGATTGGAACCACCGGCCTAGCGCTGAAGCCGTTGACGATTGAGATTGTTGACTGCTTTGCTTACCGGGTGTCTGACTAACCTATTTATCAAATTCTTGGCTAATTTCCTGACTAATTATCTGGCTAATCCCACCGACTAGGGCACATTTTGGAGGAAGCAATGGCTAACCTAACACTGGCTTACAAAGTTCGAGGCTATAGCACCGGAACCCTGGGACGGGCCATCTGTAATGCCCGCACCCACCATTTTGTGGCCGATGACGGCGGCGGAGACGAGGTCGGTGCCGGGGAATTATTCTTCTCCGGAATCACGGCCTGCGCGGTAAACATGGTTGAGCGGATTGCCAACACCGACAACATAGACCTGGATTGGATGGACGTTGGTGTGGAGTCGTACCGCGATTCGGACGCCGACCACGGCGACCTGACTCTATATGATGCCATCAGAATTAAGTTTGAGATGTGGGGCGTTGACGACGAGGACGCCCAAAGCTTAGTCGACACCTGGAAAAAGCGTTGACCCCTCTATGGTTCAGTCGCCGTGGCGACTGCTGATACCACTGTGGAGTTGGTCTCCCATACTGAAAAACGCCGCTAACCGGGGAATTGGTTTCCCACACCGAAAAACGCCGCTAACCGGCGTGCCTAGCCTAGACGGAATTTAACGGCTGATCTATTTCAGTCGAGGACGATATATGCGCATCTGCTCTTTCCTGCCCAGCGCCACCGAGATGGTCTACGACCTTGGTCTTAAAGACTCGCTCTTCGGCGTAACTCACGAGTGCGATTACCCGCCAGAAGCTCGGAACAAACCCCACGTGGTCCATAGCGTGTTTGAGGGTCTAGAACCCACCAGCGGCGAGATTAGCCGGGTGATTGCGGAACGTCTGGCCGAAGGACTAGGCATCTACGAGATTGACGAAGTGCTGCTGAAAGCCGCCGAACCGGATTTGCTGATTACCCAGGCCATCTGTGAGGTTTGAGCCATCTCTTCTCGGCAGGTTGCCGAGGTAAGCGTGGGGTTGGCCAAACAGCCTGAGATACTTTCCCTGGACCCGCTCCACATCGGAGATGTGGTGGAAGACCTGAACCGGATCGGTAGAGCTACGGGCACTGAGGCCAAGGCGGCGGAGATGACCGCGGGACTAACCGCTCGTATTGAATCGGTCATAGAACGCGCCAAAGACGCCGACAAGCACCCAAGTGTGCTCCATGTCGAGTGGGCCGACCCGGTTATGTGCGCTGGTCATTGGGTGCCCGAGATGACCGAGATGGCTGGCGGCACCAACAGCTTTGGCGACAAGGACACCGGCACTCTGAAGTTGGACTGGGAAGAAGTTGTGGCCAGCCAGCCAGAAATCATCATCATGATGCAGTGTGGGTTTGACGTGAAACGTGCGCTGGAAGACATGCCACTAATGAAATCCAAAAAAGGTTGGGCATCATTGCCTGCAGTTAAGAATAACCAAGTCTACGTGGTGGATGCCGGAGCTTACACCAGCCGTTCTGGGCCGAGGTTGGTAACTGGCCTGGAGATCATGGCGGAGATGATCCACCCTGAACTCTTCTCAGGGATGATTCCAGAGTCAGGCGCACTGCGTTTATTTGGAGACCTGACTAAGGTCGACTAGCAGGTGACGCTAGTTGAGGCGTGGGCCAAAGCTAACTGACAAGTCTTGCTAGTTTAAGCGCGGCCCTTGAAACGGATTCTGTTTGGCGATGCGTTCTCGCAAGTCTTCATTGCCCTGTTTCAATATTGGAATCAAGTCAAACAGACGCGTGGCCGCAGTTTCGGTGACCAAGAGGCTCTGTCTTAGGTGGGGTTCCATCTCCAGATTGGCGGCGATGGCGTAGGAAAGCGCGATTGGGTCTTCCGGGATTTCTACCCGGGAGGTGTACCCGCCCGTTACTGCGGTCAGGTTGCGCACTAGGGCTACGTACTCATCGTTTATCTGGGGCAGCAGCTCTGCACAGCCTTCGCCCTCAATATCCACCAAGAAACGGACTCGTCCCACCACGTGGGGCACCCGTTGGACGATCTCTTCGATCTCAAATCGTTGTTCACCCTTGGTCATGATGTTCATGCGGCCCTGGTCCAGCACCTCCGAGCGCAGGATGCGAGTGGACGTGCCGATGCGCTCTGGGTCGGCTGGCGCGCCAACTTCGGGCCCTTCTTTGATCAGTACTACGCCAAATGGCGCGTCCTTCTCTAGGCACTCTCCAATCATGTCCTGATACCGCTCTTCAAAGATGTGAAGGGGTAGGTCCATGCCGGGGAATAGAACCAGGTTCAAAGGGAATAGTGGTAGTCTGGTGAGCCCATCTTGGGGCTCGTCTTGAGGCTGAGCCATAACACGTGAAGTATATTCCTTGGCCCGGCGGCAGTACAAGGAGACCCAGACCAATGCCCAGTGGAATTGCCGATCTAACGCCGGTTCTTGGCCCGGCGCACCCGGAAGTTGGTGAGGGATTTTTGGTTCTTGGCCCACTTTAGGTATTCGGATAATGCCGGGTTGGTCTGCAACGCCTCTATCGAGTTCAGTTCTTTGGCCAACGTGGACTCAGAGAACATGGCGTGGAGCTGCCGGTGACAAGTGGGGCACAGCTTTACTTGAGGGCCCAATTTGCCGCCACGGGAGCGGGGTATCAGGTGATGGGAAGTGAACCGAAGGGACTCACGCTGGCATAGTTTGCAGACTTTTGGGTCGTCCATCGGACGCGGAGGTATCAGTGGTCTGGTGTCTACCGATGCCCGCCGAACTAAGTTGCTACGCTTTGTCTGGCACTTCTAAGAAGCGCCATCCGGGGAGATCGATCTGCCAGGCGTCGCCCTCCCACAGCATTGGTAGAATCAGCCCGTTCATGGCCCGGCCGTGCTCCACCTCAGTGGTGTCATCTTGCATACCAAACGGTAGAAACGCAAAGGCGTGCAGGTCGTCCAGGTAGTTGGTGGGAGAGATGCCCAGGTCTGTGAGGTCTTCAAGGGGCCAGAGACTGAGCACCGTCTTCCGGAAATCTTCCAGCATGGCCGGTCGCATGGGGTGGTCTTGGTCATACCCGGCGCGGTAGGCGTCTTGCATGTTTATCTGGTTGCGTGTGGCCCAAACCCCCATCCGCATGCCGCGTGTTTCCTTGGACAACATGGACCATGCTAGGTCCATGTCACCGTCTCTAACGGCCTCCGCAAAGACGCCGGCTCGGCCGCCGCATTCGTCCGGGTAGGGGCTTCTTTTTTCACCGGGTATTCGCATTGATTTCCCGTAGTTATTATCAAAAGGCTTAATCAAAAGCCGAGATTTTAATTTTGGATTACCAGCCGATAGCGTAGCCGTCTCGTCGGGGGTCTGCTGCGCCTTGCAGCGCTCCGGTCTTCGGGTCCACTTGAATCATCATTTCGCTGCCCTGGGCACCCCAATCTGGCATCATATTCAGTTGATGGCCGCGGCCTTCCAGTGCCTGGCGTACGTCTGTTCCGAACCTGGATTCCATGTGCAATAGATTATCACAGACGTGGGGGATGTTGGACTCGGTTGGGCTGTGGGAATTGCGCCATCGGGGGGCTTCCACAGCCTCGGAAACGGTCATGCCAAAGTCGATCAGGTGAGTTATCACCTGCATGTTGGTCTGCACTTGGGTATCGGCGCCCGGAGTGCCACAGACCAGCATCAGCTTGCCATTACCGGCGGGCTTGCCGTCGGAGGCTGGGCCATCGCCCTCAAAGACCATCACAGGGTTCATGGTGTGGCGCACCCGTTTGCCTGGCTGTAGGCAGTCAAGATGGTCCTCATCAAGGTGCCAATAGGTCATACGGTTGTTCAGCAGGATTCCAGTTCCTTCCGCCACGATGCTAGAGCCCAAAGAACTCTGGATGCTTTGCAGTAGGCAGACCGCGTTGCCCCATTGGTCAACAATCACAAAACAGGTGGTGTCTTCTTCCGGGACTGAGCCGGCGGTAACTCGTCCGGCGCTACCTGAGCCTTCCTGGAACACCCAAGGATCGCCGTGGGTGGGGTCTGACGCCTTGGCTGGGTCGATCAGCTTGGCCCGTTCTTTGGCGTATTCCTTGGAAATCAGGCCCAGGGTTGGAACATCGGTATGGTCGGGGTCGGCCATGTAGGCTTCCCGGTCAATGAAGGCCAATTTCTTGGCTTCCACCATCAGGTGGATGATCTCGGCGGAGTGGCAACCCATGGCTTCCAGGTCGAACTGCTCCACTAAGTTTAGTTCTTGCAGTAGGACATGCCCGCTGGAGTTGGGCGGCGCTTCGTAGACTGTATGACCACGGTAGCTGACAGAGATCGGGGCTTCCCAGCGAGAGTGGCAATCGGCCAGGTCTTTCATGGAGATCAGGCCGCCCTGTTCGTAGGAAAACTTAACGATGGCCTTGGCGATATCACCGGTGTAAAAGGCGTCTCGGCCTCCCTCTACGATGGACTTAAAGCTCTTTGCCAAGTCCTTCTGATAGAGGATGTCGCCTGGTTGCGCTGGTTTGCCGCCGGGAGCGAAGATGGCCTGGGAGGCTGGGAACTCGCATAATAAAGAGTCGCCAGCGATGACCCTCGACAGCACGTGGGACACGGGAAATCCGTTGTCTGCCAGGTCTATTGCTGCGGCAAACAGTTCTTCCCGATTGAGGGTGCCGTATTTCTCGTGGGCTGCCATCCAGCCGTCCACCAGACCCGGCACGGAAAATGACATGATTCCTTTGGTGGGGATGCCATTGGCCCGGTACCAGGCCACGTCCGTGGCGTAAGGTGCGGCGCCGGTAGCGTTGCAGATATCAATCTTATTTTCGGCTTTGTTGTAGATCATGATGTAGCCGTCGCCGCCGATGCCCGACATATTAGGCTCAACCACGTTTAGCGCGGCGGCGGTGGCGATGGCTGCGTCCACGGCGTTTCCACCCTTTTGAAGGATGGCCATCCCGGCTTGGGCGGCCAATGGCTGCCCGGCGCAGACCATACCGTTCCGACCCATGATCACCGGGCGGTTGGATTCAAACTTAATGCCGTGGGGGGTCTGCACCATGTTGATCTCCTGCAAAGTGAGTCCATCCTTCATGCAAAAGGGAAAGACAGATTAGGCTAACGTATGAAGGATGGACTCCTCGACGCCGTCCATTTCCGTGAACACCTGATTGTTCCAAAACCGGACGACTGAAAAACCATGTCCGTTCAGGTAATTCGTGCGTGTAGCATCATACTCGACTGATGATAGATGCTGTGCGCCGTCCAACTCTATCACTAGCTGGCTTTGAAGGCATACAAAATCGACTATGTATGGCCCAATCGGGTGTTGTCGCCTGAATCGAAACCCAAAGAACTGTCGGTTGCGCAGTACTGACCAGAGATCTGATTCGGCTCCCGTTGGGTTCTTGCGAAGGTGTCTGGCGCGGAATATTTTAAGTCGTTGATTCCTAATTTGGGTTCAAGTTTAGTTACTCCCGTTTGAAGAACAAGGGACCAATGCCATTGAGCGCGTCTGGCGGACTAACGTTACTCCCAACCAACCAAACTGTACCTGCCGACAATAAAAAATGGGTTTCAGAAAACTGAAACCCATTTTGATTCACTTTGTTGTAAGTGGTTTGGCTTAGTGACTGCCGCAGCCGCCGCTGCCACAACCGCAGCCTCCGCCGCTGTTGTCGCCACTATTTTCGTCTCCGCCACCACATCCACCGCCGCCTCCGCTGCCGCAGGCGCAACCGCCGCCGCAACCGCCGCCAGCGCTGGAGAACATGGGGTTGTTAATGACAAACCCTACCTGTCCGCCCA
>CAVODA010000030.1:0-10538 GCA_963694265.1 Dehalococcoidia bacterium | reverse complement strand
GCGCGGCCACCCGTTGCACCGGGGCGTCTAGAAACTCGAACCCATCCTTGGCGATTATCGCCGCCACTTCCGCGCCTACTCCACCCGTAAGATTGTCCTCGTGGACGATACACGCCCGCCCCGTCTTTTTGACTGACTCCAGTATGATTACTGTGTCCAGAAGCCGCACCGTGCGCAGGTCAACCACCTCGCAGCTTATTCCCTCGGCTGACAGCGTCTCGGCAGCCTCCAGGCAATGGTGGGCCGACAACCCGTATGAGATCAGTGACAGGTGTTGGCCTTCCCGGCTGACCACGGCCTCGCCAATGGGCGCGGTGTAATCACCATCCGGTACTTCACCTTGCACCGTGTTGTAGGCGCGTTTGTGCTCGAAGAACAGCACTGGGTTATCGTCGCGGATGGCCGATTTCAAGAGGCCTTTAGCATAGTGGGGATTGGATGGGACGACCACTTTGAGGCCAGGAACGTGGGCAAAGTAAGCCTCCACACTCTGGGAATGGTACAGGCCGCCCCGGACGCCGCCGCCGTAGGGTGTGCGAATGACCATAGGCACCGTGACGTCGCCGTTCGTGCGGTAATACATCCGCGCCGCCTCGCTCACCACTTGGTTGAACGCTGGGAAGATGAAATCGGCGAACTGAATCTCTACGACTGGGCGCATGCCGTTCATGGCCGCGCCAATGGCCACGCCGACAATGCCTGATTCAGCCAGTGGCGAGTCTATGATCCGGCTGGCTCCAAATTCTTCAAGCAGGCCGTCGGTCACCCGAAATACGCCGCCGTTAACCCCAATGTCCTGCCCAATCAGAAAAACAGCAGCATCTGCGGCCAATTCCTCTCGCAGACCATCCCGCTAAACGCCGTCTCAGGCGCGGCAGAGGGTGCGGCATCTGCCAGCTCAATGGCTTCTTCAACCTCTGCATTTACTAGCTCTCGCATCTCATGCTCTGAGGTTTCGACCAAGATGCCTTCCGAGACGAGAAAATTTCTGAAAAGCGGTATTGGGTCCAGCTTTCGTTCGTTGTTGAGATCTTCTTGGGTGCGGTAGCGCAAATGGTCGTCGGAACTGGAATGGGGCATCATGCGGATCGTGTTTGCTTCCACCAGCGTGGGGCCGTCGCCGGAGCGTGCCCGGTTGACGGCAGTTCTCACCGCTGGGTAGACTGCCAACGGATCCAAGCCATCAACCGTGATGCCGGGGAAGCCGTACCCCTGGGCACGTTTGGACACTTGAGGCTCCGCGTTTTGCAGGCTGACTGGGACTGAGGTTGCCCAGCCATTGTTGTTGCAGAAGAACACCACCGGCAGGCCGTGTACCCCGGCAAAGCCTAATCCCTAGTGAAAATCGCCCTCGTTGGCTGAACCTTCGCCAAAATAGACCATGGTTACGGCGTTTTGGCCCCTAAGCTTGGAGGCCAGAGCCACGCCCGACGCCCGGGGAATAGTCGTCCCTACTGAGCTGCCCATGGAGATTATTCCCAGTTGCCGGTGTCCCAGTGAATGGGTATCTGGCGGCCGCCGCTGTTGGGGTCGTCCGCTTTGCCAAACATATTCAGAATGACCTCTTGAGTGGTCATGCCTTTGACCAACATGGCACCCAGGCTGCGGGCATAAGGGACGATAAAGTCGGTGTTTGTCTCTAGAGCGTAGGCGCTGGCAACATCTGCGGATTCCTGGCCGTCGCAGGGCATGGAGAACAACACGCGCCCCTGCCTGGTGAGCAGCCAGCTCTTTTCTGAGATGGACCGCGCCAATAGCATGTACCGGTAAATGTTTTTGGCGTCTTTTTCGTCCAGTCCGGATTTTGTAAGACGGCCGTTGATTGGCATTTGGCTCCCTCACGTGGGTCTTGCTGTTGTTCGTCATCGAGTACTGATTGAGCCTAAAACCATGATATCACGCCTGGGTCGCCAGCCAAGGCCGTTCATTTGCAGCGTCAATAGTTGATTGTAATAATAACTGATCTTATAATCCGATTATGACAACAACGAGTGATTCTACAGGCCATCTAGCCATGTGGCGGGCGTTCTTGGAGGTCCATTCCACGGTAATTAAATACCTGGAGCGGCAAATGCAGGAACAACACAATCTGCCTCTGTCCTGGTGGGATGTGTTACAGCAACTGTCTGACAGCGAGGGCGGTCGACTGCGCATGGGCGAACTTGCAGAATCGGTGCTGCTCACACGCAGCGGCATCACGCGGTTGCTGGATCGGATGATCACTGCCGGCATGGTTGTGCGGGAGCAGTGCCCGGGTGATCGGCGTGGCTATTACGCTGTAATCACCCAACTGGGGCTGGATACAATCAAAAAAGTGGGTCTGGATCACTCTAAATACGCTTGGGATGCCTTTTTGGAGCATGTGACGCAGGAGGAAGCGGCAGTCATGGAGAAAGTGTTCAGCCGGGTGTTGGCCGCTAACAAATGAGCTGGCGGTCGATTCTGGCCGTCGATTGATGAAGGATAACCAAGGCTGAGTGGAGATACCCAGAAATACAAAGAGACCCCGTCCGGAACCAACAGGCAGGGTCTCTTTATCCAAAAGGACTAATTTAAGTGGCGGCTAGGCGCCACCTAGAACCGAATCAATCACGTCCGGAGAGCACGCTGCCACTTCCACACCTAGCTGACTGCTGAGCGTAACGGCAATTGCGCTTCCCAGGGCTTTTAGCTCGCGTCGGTCGAGCTCGGGCATTGGATCCAACGCCTGGGCCAGATCGACCCGGTAGCGTTTGGGATACTTGCTACTGTTGGTGCCAAGACAACGAAACCGGAGCGGGGTGGCTGCTGCGGGAGAAAACTGGTTCTCCATGCAGGCTGTTCGACCGTTGTCGGTCTGCCACCAAAACACCGTTACCATCACTGGTTCAGGAGTAAATGGTTGTCTGTAACGGCTTCGACGCTTCGAATTCGACTCAGAAATAAGTGTCGATTCGGGTGGGTTGGCCACCGCAGCGGAACCATCAACTGTGCGCTGTACGGTCAAAGTCGATTTTCCTCAGCCAATTATGGCAAGTTTCGATTCTAACATCTTACAGTGGCTAGAATTACCAGAGTATGGGAAGGATCAAGGGATAAGTTACCCACGGACCAATAAGACTACACCTGAGATTAGCAGCATGGCCGTGATTACCCTGGGGAACACCTCTTCTGGGATTCTCCCAAGGATTATCTTTCCCAGAAAAGCGGACGCACCGGCGACTAGGCCCAAGCCGACACCCATGGCCAAGACCTTAATGGTGATCAGGTCATTGGAGCCAAATACCACCAATTTTGGGAATTGTATCAAACTCATTCCCAGCGCAGACGTGCCTATATAGGCGCTGGCAGATAACCCGTAGGCCAGGTAGAACACTGAGGCGAAGGGGCCGGGGATTCCCAAGAATGCCGAACCGAAACCGGTGCCAGAGCCCAAGGGTATGAATCCCCAGAGTCTCATTTTGAAATTGCGCCCAATCGGCATTCGAGTGTAGGCCACGAATAAGAGCATCATTACGCCCAAGATTCGTACCAGTACCGCAGTATCAATGGACACGAAGAATAAACTACCCAGCAGGGCAAACGGCAGCGACCCAATGGAGAAATTGCGCACAACTCGCCAGTCCATTCCCGCCCGGTGCAGCCAGACACGGGAGGCAGTGCTGAAAAGCTGGGAGATGGTCAAGATGGGAATGGCCTCACGCACGCCAAACGCCCAAACCAATACCGGAAGCGCGACCACTCCGCCACCAAAGCCAGCAACCCCGGCAATGGTAAACCCGACCGCCGTGGCAAGCACGACGACCGCTATTTTTATTATTTCTTCTTCCAATATTAAATCGCCAAAAAAAGGCCCGGTCCAAAGTAATGGACCGGGGCCGAATATCCGAGTTTAGTTTAAGTTAGCGGTCTGCGCACACGGCAGATACCTGTAGATGCCCAGTTAGCTCTGAGGCATCAGCCGACTTTAGATGCTACTGCAGCCTCCGCTGGAATGGGAGGGAGCGGCATCCGGGGTACTGGCGGCAACGGGTACTACGGCGGCAATGGTCAACAAGGCCACAAAGACCAACGGAATCAGAAATCTACGCATGATTCACCTATATGTCCCAGTTAGCAATACTTAGTCTCGCTTAACTCTAAAGACCGCCGCAACCAGAGTCAAGGAGGGTAAATCCCAAGGCAAATTGACTCTGAGTCAAAAATGATTGCTATTTCAGTTCATATAAAACTTGATCGGCGATGCTGAAGTGAAACTTACGTTTGTTGAAATGGCCGGTTTGTCTCACAAAAAGACAAACCGGCCATTTAATTTATTGAACAATAGGTTGGGCGAGGATCCAGAGACTGATCACCGTGTAAACCACCATCAAAACGAGCATTGGGTATTGGCTTTTCAAGACCAACGCCCGATTGCTAAACGTGCGTATGGCCACTCGGTGGGCCAGGTATACGGCCAACACGTGCCCCAATACAATCAAACCTACGGATAAGAACCAAAGGATTCGAGCGTTAATGATAGCGATATTGGTCGAGTAATCAACGGTCCCAAAAATATTCCAGCCTGAGCCAAAAGGGTCAGAAACCAATGGGACAATCAACTGGCCCTGAATGAGGAGCAGAGTTATGAAGTGGGCGATATTGTAGGCCAAGGCAATGGGGATCAAAGAATACCCAAATAACCGGGCCATTTCCAGCGTGCCTACCTCGCCCTCAACTGACATTGCCATGAGCTTGGAAAAGAACAGATAGATCACGAAGAACCCCAGCGGAAACAGGACCACTCCCATCGTGTCAGCCAAAACCAGGCTGTTGAATACTTGCCCTCCGCCATTTCCAAACGTGTCTAGGATAAAGGTCTGGAACTCGGCCCACGCCGATGTAGCGCTGAACCCATCGAACGTTACCGTAGCCAGCAGCAACACCACCAGAGCTAGCACATCGTTGGTGACTTTTTCGTTCCGCCCCAGGCCAATGGCAAACGGTCTCAGGTTTAGCTCTCGGTCAGTCGACCTCTGAAAGCATTCGTAGCAATCGATGCACTCCCCGGAGAGGTCCCGGCAATCCACTGAGCACACCTGGCATGAATCATTGCTCCTGACGCGGACTTCAGTGGCTGAGAAGCGAGATAGCATCCCGAACACCACGGAGAACGCTTCGCCTCGGCGCAGCCATTGGTTCTTGCCGAAGATAAACATTCCAATCAGCGTGATTACCGAATAGATGACCGCCATTGTCGCAATCTGAGACGGAACATCACCCTTGGTGTAAGCGTCTTGGATCCAGGTGTAAAAACCGAACAATACCAAAGCCGGCAAGATGCCAAATTTAGCTGGGTATTCCCGGCCCAACGATAAATCTTGACCGGGTTGGAGTATCTGGTAGAACCCCTCTGCCCAGCCAAAAAGTATCTTCCAAGGGTTGACCAAAGCCCAAACATTGCCGATTAAGGCGATGAAGATGGACATACCGACCCACCAGATGATCCAGACAAATGTGGGGCTGAAATTGAGCAAAGACTCGGATTCTCCGCCATACCCAGTCGCGATTACCAGGCCAAGCAGGAACACAGAGAACAATTTGATCGGAGTCAGCAGCAAGGGGGAGGTTAAAATCTGCTTGGGACAACGGGAACCAAGCAGATTGAAACGCCAATATGACGATTCGCCGCTGACCTTAACGAATACGCTGATGAACAGGAATGAAAGAGCCACTGCGAAACCAGCGCCAATCAGGAAAAACCCCAGAGGAACCGGCAACTCCGTACGCTCACCAAATCCATGGGCGTAGGCAGGCCAAGCTACCAGGCTCCCCGCAGCAGTTGCTGCGGGGAGGATAATCTTCAAATTTTTCATTTTGGCTTTCCAGCCAAGGCGTCAGGCTTTAGCCGTTACCTTGGTTGCACCTCTACGAACCCGATCTCAATTTCTTCCTCTTCCCCGTCGTCGTGTTCGTATTCGTCCACGACCAAGTCAGCGTGGAGGCCACTGACCACTGTCTGGAGAACAGAACTGTTATTGGTCCATGTTATTACCGTGCCTGGGCCAACGTGAACTTCGTTGGGAGTAGCAGCTTCATCGCTATATTTGATGGCAACCGCGCCAACCGCGCCATCTTCTTCAGAGACGATTAGGTTGCCGTTCAATGCTGGCCGTAGGTGGCTGTGGAATGGCACGGTCTCACCGGCCTGATGGTCTTCAATTTCGTAACTAAAGGTTGATCCAGGGGCCAGTTCTTCGGACTTGAATAGACTGCCGTGACCATCTTCGTCGTTATGGTCGCCTTCATCGCCCTCATCGTGTTCGCCTTGGGGGTGATAGGTGATTTTGAATCGTCCAGTTGCTTCGGCTACAAAGTAAAAGTCGGTCACAGAATCAGCTTCCATATCGGCTTCGATATCGTAGGTGTGTAGGTGGAATTCTCCACCTTCATCAGCGTCAATCTTGAGTGTGACCATGTCTCCCTGTTTAACTTTGATAGTTCCAGGATCCATTTTCCCGGCCTCGATGTTAACTGGTATATCCAGCTCTTTCGGGTCCCCGCCGCCACAGGCTGCCGAGGCCACCATGGCAAATAGACCCACCACGATTAGCAGGCTGATGAGTTTTGGTTTTTTGATTTTCATAAAGGGCTCCGTATTTTTAGGTTGGTCGTCTTCGCTGTTGTATCTGTGACCAAGCCAGTGCGACTATGGCCAATACAACCACGGCGATAACGATCACGAATAGCAGATTAATTCCCCCGGACTCTGTGACTTGTAGAGGCACAACTAACGTGGCTTCACCTAATGTGCTTACAGTCTCCAATGTCATGCTCCAACTGCCGAGGTCGGTCATAGTCAGGTCGGCGCTATAAACCTGGGGGTTCAGGGGTTTATTTGTCGCCTGTACCGGCCCGGCAATCATTCCCGGCTCTGGACCGGTTGCCGACACCGTTATCCGACCATCGGTGATGATCTCGTCTCCCTCTGCAGCCAGGATAAGTATGCTCAGGTGTAGGTTCCCCACCTTGGGGCTGCCTGGAAGGGCGCCTACTCTGAAGAGGTATGGTCCCTCTTGCACGTCATTCACAATCACGCGAGTTGCTCCGTGCGCTGATACCTGGTCCACCCAGAGGGGTGATCCGAGAGCAGCAGAGAACATCAACATTATGCTTAGGATCGGCCATATTTTTGTTGCCACGTGATTTACTCTCCAAACAATTAGACTTTGGCAGCCGTATTTGAACGAATCATCGGACAATAACTAGGTGCAATTTGGCCGAGCTATGATTGAGTTCTTACGTCGCAGTTCCCACGTTTCGATTCCAGAGCGAGGGCTGCCAGGGAAGACGGATGGCGTGAGTAGTTGGGGACTAGGCCAGGGGAGGTCTGCTGGGAGGCGAGGGGCTGAATTCAGGGTAGCTGCTCTCCCGGGTTGCAATCGCAAAAGAGAGCGTCTCGTTACCATGAATGATGTGGGTTAAACCGTTGTCGATAATCGCGGTGAATGAGACAGAGCCTGATTCTCTGAGTTGATTGTTGGATGTCTGGTAAAGGATCCCATCACTTTCTGAATCTTGATCGTCAAACCCAAAGTGGGAATGAGATTGCTCAAAAGGGTGAAAGTCTGGATGACCTTGGCTGGCTGCGGAGGCGTTCAGGAACAGGTGAGAGTGGTAATGTTGACGCTCTGAGAAGTGGTGATCGAACGTCGGAGCCAGAAAAACTAACATCAATGCGATAACGGGGCCTACTAAAAGGCTTCGTAATACTAGATTGTCAAAATTTAAGCTAGCTTCCTGATGTGCCTGAGAAAAACCCATTGACCCGATTATAGCGCAACGGTTTGGAAATATGGAGGGCCAAACGGCCCTTAGGTTGAGTGTTTAATACCTCATCACGGCCATGAACCAGCAGACGCCACGTTAAGCCGGCGTCATTGCTCCTATATAGGAAATAGCCGTCACTCTCTGCGTAGCCAACGTTTGGATGCGAGGGAGAGAAAACAATCTCCCTGATTGTGATTGGAGTCGTTAGCACCACCTTCATGGATGACAGGCCGTCCGTTGCCCGACGGATGTCGTTTGGAGAGCCAAAAACCACCAGGTTAAGGTCGGCCGGTTATACGGCGATGGGGCCATTTACCTGCAGGATGGGGCCTTGGCTCCAGGTCGCACCCGCGTCCCTGGAGACCCAGCCGCAATACGCGCTTCCCTCATCGACGTAGATCGTATTCCCGTCTGACGACAGGTCAAATGTTCCAACGTTACTGGTCCTAAAGTCTGGCGCAAATAATTCCCAGGTAATTCCCATATCTCTGCTGCGCAAGAATCCCAGGTTCTCACTGCTGTCATAGTGATTGGCGCCAAAGGTGACCAATTGAGGCTGGCCACCGGAAGTCATGCGCATCACTACGTACCCGTTGCGCTCATCATTGGGGCCAACAGACACCCTAGTCCAGTTCTGGCCAGCGTCCTCAGTCCGGAAGATACCGCCTGGGAAATACTCTTTAGCGCCGGGCCCGGTGAATGACGGCCAGCCTCCCTCTATGCCCACAACGGCCACGTCTGAATTCGACGGGTCTATTCGGACCGAAACAACTCTGGAGTTCACAAACCCGCAATTGAGCTGGGTCCATGTTTGGCCTCCGTCGGAGCTTCGGTACAGGCCGTTTTCCACATCTGGGCCAAAGGCTGGGCCTGGGGAGCCCAGCGTGGCAGCCATGATGATATCTGGGTTACTGGCCGAAAAATCGATGTCCCAAATTTCCGGATAACCCCACTCTTTGGAGTAGAGCCCAGCCCGGAGTCGCGTCCAGGAAACACCACCGTCCCGACTCAGCATGAAACCGTTGCGCTCCGTGCCTAGCAGAACGGTGTCCGGGTCTGATGGGTGATACGGTTAACGAACGGAACACACGGTCGCCATCGGCTGGTTCGTCAGGCACAGAGGGGCCAAACACTACGGGCGCAGGGTAGGAGACGCGGCAGGCGTCACAGTGGGTGCCTGCGTTGGAACAGTAGTTGCCGTTGGTTCTGGCGTTGGTACGCCGGGCGTGCTAGCGGTTGTCGGTCCAGTCGTTGGAGCGGCAATAGGTGTGGGACCAGACGTGGCTACAGTCTGGACGGGTGCGCTGGTAGGCCTCGGTTCTTGTGTCTGCTCGATTGTCGGGCGTGGCCGAGATGGTGCCGCAGTGCTACCTTTCGCGGGTGTGGCAGAAGGTTCTGTTGGGACTGGCGTGTTAGTTCCAGACTGGCAAGCAGTCAGGATCGCCAAGACAAACATCAAAGTTGGCAACCAGAATCTTTTTCCGCGCATAAACATATTGTCGAACCATTTCGGGCTTCAAGCAATGTCGGAGAGAGTGGCCTCAGACCAGGCGTCATATTTAACTGAGATTCATGCCCGGATTTTATAGTCCAAAGATTTCCATCCAAGCCGATAATTAGTCTGCCTATTATGAAGGGGTCTTTGCCGCAGTTTCAAACTGAAAACGTGACTGACGTCACTGTATTCTTGTCGGCGAATTACAGCAACGGAAAGCTTTAACGCTGATAATTGTCTAACTAAGCAAGGTTGCTAGCATTTGATATGACGCCTAATCGCTGGAGGTTAAGGGAAATGGGAGATATGCTCAATGGAGCCCAGTCCCAGGTATCAGATGTCCGAGACGGGATGAGTCTGGTAGAAGTGTGTGGCATTGTGGCGGCGCTTGTGGTGTTTGCTTCTATCTACACTGACATCGTCGTTGACGCGTTGAGGTCAACTCCCTGGTAACCGGCAATAATAATTGGCTTATATCTGGACCTTGCGTTGGTCCGGATTTAACTCTGGCATTACGTCAGCTCAAGGAGCAGAAAACGACGAATGAATAAATGTCCGTACTGTGATGAAATCATATCTAGACCTATAACCCAGGCCGTTGAGTCGGGCACTGGAGATATAGTTGTTATGGTAAGCTGTCCCTCTTGCCTTAAGATCATAGGAGCGACCAGACTTTAGAGCACATCGCATCCGTTGACGCGATTTGTAAACAAGCACCGGCACGGAACCAAAAGAAAATGGCCCCTGATAAGTTCAGGGGCCGTTTTCTTGTTTTGAATATGGGAAGAAAGAGCTAGAAGGATACAGAAGATACATTTTTTGCCCGCATAACAATGATGAGACTAGTTTTACAACAATTTGGCTTAATCAGCGAGGATTCCCTATTGAATTGAAGGCCAGACTTCTGATTAACTATAAATATAAGAAGTGATATTCAGAAGAAGTAGGTAATATTTGTGCTTAATGATGCCCTCCAGGAAGAGAAAAACTCACTGGAAGAGATGGTTGTCAAGCTTCAGCCCATTGTTGATGAATTTGTGAAAGTGGAGCTTCGACTCCAGCATATAAATGCTTTATTAGGAATCTCACCATCAGAAAACGGGTCCGGCGATCGGACTAGGATCAACTGGGCTAAGCTTTGTCGCGAGAACGGGTTACCCATCCGCGGCGACTCCGGTCACCGCGTGCTAAAGCGCCTTAAACCCCAAATACATGACGTGATCCAACACGATTGCGAACTCTAATTTGGTAGGCC
>CAVODA010000029.1:0-10724 GCA_963694265.1 Dehalococcoidia bacterium | reverse complement strand
AATTGGGCTTCAGTGGAGCGGGCCGACCCATTGGGTTCTGCCCCAATGATAGCCGCCGTCTGACGGTTATTCAAAAACTCTTCCAATACGCCGTTTCTGAGAATGTAGGCGCGACGGGCCGGTGTTCCCTCATGGTCGTACTTGAAGGAGCCGTAACCCTCCATGGTTGGGTCCGAGTAGGCGGTGACCAATGGCGAGGCGATCTGATTGCCCAGTTGGTTATCCTGCAGGTCTTTCAGGAACCAGGATCGTCCCGCATAGCCGGTCTCATACTTCAATGCCCGATCCAACTCGGACGGATGGCCGACCACTTCATGGATCAGCAGGGTATTAAAGTGCGGGTTGGTGACGACCGTTACTTCTTTGTTCGGCGGCTTTAAAGGCGGCGCAGCGGACACTTCCACCGCGTCTGCGCCCAGCTTCTTGCAGAAGTCCGTGAAGTTGGGGAGCACGATGGGCCCGTTGGTGTAGCCGTCGGTCAAGACCTCCCAACCACGCTGGTGGCCGGTGAAGTCGTACAGTTCAAAATTACCGTGCTCCCCGCTGCAGATGGCAATGGCAAAGCCCTCTGTCTGGGCAAAACTCTGGTCAATATCTGCGCCATCAGAACTGAAAAACAGTTCCCGGAGCAAGAATGTCGACGCTGATGCCGCCGAGTAAACAATGTTACTCCCTTGGCTCTGCATCGCCTTGCAGCCGTCCATGGCCATCGCAATGGTGTCACCAAGCGGAACTTGCCGTGGATCAGAGGCGTAGATGGCTGGGACCGTGTCCTGGTTGACTGGCACGACGGCCAGGTCTCCCGAAGTGAGGCTGCTGCCCAGGTTTGGGAAACGGCCTTTGGCGCGCGATTTTTCCCTGGCGCTAGCCCTTGCCCGGTTATGGGCTTGTTTGATGCCATCCCAGACCACGTCTTCCAGGCGATCAAGATCGGTGGTACCCAAAACGCGACCGTAATAACCAGAGGCGCTGGTGCGTCCCCCCGCAATGGCCCTAACGCCGAAATCAAAGGCGTAGTCCTCGGAGCTGGCCTTCTCCGCACCGTTCTCCGCCAGAGCGCCCTTCTCTTCTCGGACTTCTATGCGGAGGTCGCAGTAGCGAAGACTCGGCAGCGTCTTGGCCTTCTCGGCAACCAGCGACTGCAGGTTGGCCCGGAACCGATCCAGAGACTCAACCGTGACGCGCGTCGAAGACCCGAAAGATTGAAAAGGCCGAGAAGACGCAGATGTCATAAGACTGCTAGGCCGCGTCGGAGACGGCTTTGGCAACAGTGCGGGCTACTTCCGGGTCCAGAGACCAGGGAAGGACGTTCTCTGCGGTGGGTTCCACAATCATGGCCGCCAGAGCGATGGCCGCCGCCAGTTTCATCTTGGTTGTGACTTTGGTGGCGTGGCAGTCCAGCGCGCCCCGGAAAACGCCGGGGAAGACCAAGCTGTTGTTGACCTGGTTCGGGAAGTCGCTACGTCCGGTGCCAACCACCGCTGCTCCGGCTGCCTTGGCCAGGTCTGGCCAAATTTCCGGAATGGGGTTGGCCATGGCGAATACTATGGGGTCTTTGGCCATGGATGTGACCATCTCCGGGCTAATCATGTCACCGGCCGCCAGGCCAATGAACACGTCTGCGCCGCGCATGGCATCGGTGATGCCACCGGAGAGATTGTCCGGGTTGGTGGTGTCCAGCATGGCAGACTTAACGGCTGTTAGGTCGGTCCGGTCGCGGGAGATAATACCGACACTGTCTACCAAGACTACGTGTTTGGCACCGTGGTCCAGGAGCAGCTTTGTGGAGGCGATGCCACCCGCGCCTGCGCCGGCGAATACGAATTTGGTGTCTTCAATCTTGCGGTTGGTTACGAGCAGGGCGTTAATCACTGCGGCTAGCACGGCGATGGCTGTTCCGTGTTGGTCATCATGGAACACCGGGATTCCCAGATCCTGCAACGCATCTTCGATGTCGAAACAGCGCGGCGCGGCGATATCTTCCAAGTTGATGCCCCCAAAACTGGGAGCCAAGGCTCGCACGGTCTGGATGATTATGTCGGTATCTTGGGTGTCCAAGCAGATGGGGAATGCGTCAATGTCGGCCAATCCCTTGAACAAGATGGATTTGCCTTCCATGACCGGCATGGCGGCTTCAGGCCCAATGTTGCCCAGCCCCAGCACCGCAGAACCATCGGTCACCACGGCTACGGTATTGGCCCGGTTGGTGAGGTGGTAGGACTCTGACTTGTCGGCGTGAATGGCCATGCAAACAGTCGCCACTCCAGGAGTGTAGGCGATGGATAGGTCATCCAGCGTCTCAACTTTCATCTTTGGCGCGATACTGACCTTGCCTCTGGTTTCTCGATGCCGGACGACTGCTTCTTTTCCATAGTCCCTGGGTTCTGTAGACATGTTTACGCATCTCCCAAAATTGGTGGCTTCAAGCGCCAAAATTTTTGCTAAATCAACCAGTCCATTCCACTAGGAACAACAGCCCTATCGCTGCCGATCCAGCCAGAGCAACGGAAATTCGGACAACTACTGGAGTCGCTTGGGTTGCCTGCCCGTTCTGTTCCGCTAGGCGGCGTCTGAGTGGGTCAGCCAAATCCGTCAGCCGGACATGACCCTCTGCCTGCAAGGCCGCAATGGCTTCAAGTTCCAAATCATTGTTGTTCGTTGGTTTTGGTTGCATGCTCTACATGCTGCGGTCGACGTGTTGCATCGACCCGGTTGTCAATTATGACCAGAATAGCCAGTCAGTGATTAGTGTGTCACTGCCCCCAAAGAAGCAGAAGAGACCAGTTTGGCATATTTGGCAAGTGCGCCACTCGTGTAATTGGGCGGAATGGGCTTCCACTTGCTCTTTCGTTCCGCAAGCTCTTCGTCGGTGAGCTTTACGTTTAGTTTGCGTCCCGGGATGTCCAACGTGACAATGTCGCCCTCGTTGATTAGCGCTATGGGGCCGCCCACTGCAGCCTCGGGTGCCACGTGGCCAACCATGGGTCCGTGGGACGCCCCGGAGAAGCGACCGTCAGTAATCAGGGCAACATCGTCGCCCAAACCCTGACCTACTATGGCAGCGGTCACGGACAGCATTTCCTGCATGCCTGGCCCGCCCTTGGGGCCTTCGTAACGGATGATTACTATGTCTCCAGCCTTGATGTCACCGCGTTGGATGGACTGGAATGCGGCCGGCTCTTGGTCAAACACCCGGGCCGGTCCTTCAAATACCTTTTCCTGATGCCCGGCGACCTTGATGACTGCGCCGTCCGGGGCGATGTTGCCCTTCAATATGGCGAGTCCGCCGGTGGGGCTGCGTGGATTGTCTATCTGGTAAACGATGGGTTGGTCGTCAATTGTCGGGACGGACTCAATGTTTTCCCGCAGGGTCTTGCCGGTCACCGTCATGCAGTCACCGTGCAGCAGTCCGGCATTCAACAGCCGCTTCATAACCAGGGCGATACCGCCGTAACGGCTGAGGTCGGCCATCAGGTACTTTCCGGCCGGTTTCATGTCTACGATGTAGGGTGTGTTGCGGCTGATGCGGTCAAAGTCGTCCAGGCCGAGTTCGACATCAACCTCGCGAGCGATGGCGATCAGGTGCAAAACCGAGTTGGTTGACCCACCCATGGAAACTGCGACCGTGATGGCATTCTCAAATGCCTGCTTGGTCATGATGTCACGGGGGCGTAGGTCCTCTTCTAACAGGCGCATTACCGTGCGGCCCACGTCTCTGGCCTCGCCCATCTTGCGAGGATCAATGGCCGGAGCAGAGGCGTCACCTGGGAGTGACATGCCCATCACTTCAATGCAGGTAGACATGGTGTTGGCAGTGAATAACCCGCCGCAAGAACCCTCACCAGGGCAGGCAACGCATTCCAGAGCGGTCAGGTCTTCCAGGCTCATATCGCCCTTGGCATAGGCACCAACGGCCTCAAACACGTCTTGGATGTTCACATCCTGGCCCTTGAACTGGCCGGGCATGATGGACCCGCCGTACATGAACAGACCCGGCACGTTCAAACGCCCCAAAGCCATCATGCAACCAGGCATATTCTTGTCACAACCGGCAACTGTGATTAACCCGTCCATGCGCTCGCCAAAGGTAACCAACTCGATTGAGTCGGCGATGACCTCACGGCTTACCAGGGACGTTTTCATGCCCTCGGTGCCCATGGATATGCCGTCACTTACGGTGATGGTGCCAAATTCAAAGGGCACGCCATCGGCGGCGCGGACGCCCTCTTTGGCGGCCTTG
Source organism: Dehalococcoidia bacterium (assembly GCA_963694265.1). Classification (GTDB taxonomy): domain Bacteria; phylum Chloroflexota; class Dehalococcoidia; order Lucifugimonadales; family UBA3495; genus UBA9611. The sequence goes on along the minus strand of CAVODA010000029.1, from coordinate 6,484 downwards.
GCAAATCGGTCCAGATGCACGTTGCACGGTGTAACGTCGCTGGCCAGGTTTGCGATGGCAACAAACGGTTTTTGCAGATCATCCTGGGTTAGTCCCATGGCCATCAACATAGCTCTGGCCGGTGCCCGCTGAGGGTCTCCGGTCAGCTCACTGCTGCGGTGTTTCATGTGAGCGGGTCTGGCGGTTTTTGGTCCTGTCGCCACTGGGTCATCTCCTAGGCGCCGCCGGGTCTTTGAACCAAGTTTTTGAACCGGGTTTTTGAAATAGTACGGGCGCCGATACATTGGCAAAAATAGGGTCAATGCACCACTAGCCATGGGTGCGTAATTGAACAATTATAAGTGCCTATACTAAGTGGATACAAGATGGTTGGCGCGACGAGCCTGGCTCAGGCGTGAAAAGGAGGGGTTTGAACGGCAACCAGGGGTTGCGTAGCTATGAGAATTTGATTACGCTGATGCTTGAAAAAATCAGGTGTGGTCAGGAGAGGCTGCTATGTTTAACCCAATAAGCTGGTTCAAGCCAGGTATCGCCCAAGCGCATTGCGACGTCCCATGCGGAATCTACGAACCGTTGTCGGCTAAGATTGCCGCTCAAACCGTTCAGAAAATGACTCTAAGACTTCAGACGCTGGAGCGCCCTGATGGAAGTGATGCTGGAGCTTACCAGGACTATGTCAACAAGATCGCCCGTTACATCACAGTCAAAGAAGAACACGCTGAAGTAGTCAAGCACGAACTGACCGTTCTCTGGGCTGACTATGGCTGGCCGAACACTCCCGACGGCTTTGACCTGCACGGCACCTTCAACGCCGCTTTGAAGCTGGCCGGACAGTGCAAGCAGAACGTCGACATGGCCAAATGCGAGGAGCTGGTTTCCACAGTTGATGCCATCGCCACTGCATTCTGGGCGACTAAGGGCGTAGAGTACAGCGACCCCAACGCCGCTGCCCGCTACGGCGCTTAAACCGCCAATTAATAACGGCAATTAAAAGGCCCTCCTTCCGCGGAAGGAGGGCCTTTTTGCGTTCTGAGTTGATTGCCGTCTTAACTAAGACTGCTTAGCGCTGCTGTCACTTTGGCGATGGTGGCATCAATGTCTGCCTCTGTGTGGGCAGTGGAGACGAAACCAGCCTCGAACTGGGACGGGGCAATGTAGACGCCCTGTTCCTGCATGGCGTGGAAGTAGCGGCCATACATTTCTGTGTCTGAATTCTCAGCATCGGCCAATCCGGCCACTGGTCCCGGATTGAAGAACCCCGTGAACATGGAGCCGACACGGTTGATCGTTGACGGTATCTCAGCCTGCTGGAAAGCTGCTGTGACCCCGTCGGTCAACCGCTTTGCCAGGTCGTCTATACGCTCGAACACGCCCGGTTTGTTCAGCTCTTTTAGCGTTGCAATTCCGGCGCTGACGGCCAAAGGGTTGCCCGAAAGTGTACCCGCTTGGTACATGGGGCCCAGAGGCGCAACCATTTCCATGATTTCTTTCCGTCCGCCGTAGGCTCCCACCGGGAGTCCACCGCCGATGATCTTGCCCATGGTGGTGATGTCTGGCGTGATGTTGAACAGTCCCTGGGCGCCGTTGGGGCCGACCCTGAATCCGGTGATGACTTCATCAAATATCAAGAGTGCGCCGTTGTCCTGGGTGACTTTTCTGAGGGCTTCCAAGAATCCCGGTGCAGGTGGGATCACGCCCATGTTTCCGGCCACTGGCTCTGTGATGACGGCGGCGATGCCGGAAGGGTTGGCGGCAAAGAATTTCTCTACCGACTCAATGTCATTGTATTCACCCACCAAGGTCTCGCTGGCGTAGGAAGCCGGAACTCCGGCGCTGGTGGGTACGCCGTGGGTCAATGCGCCGGAGCCTGCCTTAACCAGCAGTCCGTCGGCGTGACCGTGGTAACAGCCGGCGAACTTGATGATTTTGTCCCGGCCGGTGTAGGCGCGGGCCAGGCGGATGGCACTCATGCACGCCTCGGTTCCAGAGCTGACCAAACGGACTGAATCCACCGACGGTAGCGCCGTGCAGATCATCTTGGCCAGTTCAACTTCTTGTTCCACCGGAGCGCCGAAGCTGGTCCCGCCCTCGGCAGTCTTTTTCAGGACTTCGACAACAGCAGGATGGGAGTGTCCCAATAGCAACGGTCCCCAAGAACCCAGGTAGTCTAGGTATTCGTTGCCGTCCACGTCCCAGATTCGGGCTCCCTTTCCTCGGGCGATGAAAGGAGGAGTGCCGCCGACGGCCTTGAATGACCGCACCGGGCTGTTAACGCCGCCGGGGATGTATTTCTGAGCCTCGGCGAATAGTGCTTCTGATTTGCTAAGTTGCATGCAGCTTCCTGATTAAATATTGGGAGTTCAGAGACTATTCAGTCTCGTTAAGTCGATTGACTATTATTACTCTAAATCGATTGCCAAATGGCTACTCGGTTTCCTTGAGCCATTTGGCTACTTCTTTGGCGTGGTACGTGAGAATCGTGTCTGCGCCGGCCCGTTTGATGGAGGTCAGCACTTCCATGGTGACGGTTTTCTCGTCAACCCAGCCAAGCGAGGCTGCGGCTTTAATCATGGAGTACTCGCCGCTCACATTGTAGGCGGCTAGGGGCAGGTCAAATCGGTCTTTAGCCTGCCGAATCACGTCTAAGTAAGCCAATGCCGGTTTTACCATTACGATGTCGGCGCCCTCAGCGACGTCGGCTTCGATCTCGCGCATGGCCATGCGGGCGTTGGCCGGGTCCATCTGATAGCTCTTGCGGTCGCCAAACTGGGGCGTTGAACCAGCGGCCTCCCGGAATGGGCCGTAGAACCCGGACGAATACTTGGCCGCGTAACCCATGATGGGTATGTCATCGTAGCCGTTGGCGTTCAATGCCTGGCGAATGGCCCACACCTGGCCGTCCATCATTGCTGATGGCGCAGGGAGGTCGGCTCCGGCTTGAACGTGAGACACAGCGGTCTTGCCCAGCAGTTCCAGGGTCTGGTCGTTGTCGACCTTGCCGTTCTCGATCACGCCACAGTGGCCGTGGTCGGTGTATTCACACATGCAGACGTCGGTAACCACCATCATCTTGGGGTGGTTCTTCTTAATCATGCGTACCGCTTCCTGCACGATGCCCTCAGGGTCGTAACCCTCCAGGCCCAGCGGGTCTTTCTCAGCGGGCAACCCAAACAGCAGGACAGATGGGATGCCCAATTCCGCGGCCTCGCCAACTTCCTCAGACAGTACGTCTATGGACATTTGGAATTGGCCGGGCATGGGCTCAATGGCTTCTTTGACGCCAGAGCCGTGGGCAACAAACAGTGGATACACGAACTCTTTGACGGTCAGGCGGGTCTCCTGGACCATGTTGCGTATGGACTCGCTACCGCGCAGGCGGCGCAACCGTGAGTCTGGGAAGCTGGTCATGACGTCCTATTCTCCTGGAGTGCTATTAAGAACTAATACTCGGGGATATTATAGTAATACTAAGCGTGGGAAACTTCGCCAACGGCAAAGTGGTTTGTGAGTGCGTCCACCAGACCTTCAACGGTGTGTTCGGACGCTTCCAGGTCTACGCTGAGACCCAGTTCACGGGCAGTGGCGGCGGTTATTGGGCCGATGCACGCTATAAAGCTGTTTTCAAGGGCTTTCAGGTCGCCGTCCAGCATGTCCACCAGGTTACGCACGGTGGAGGAACTGGTAAAGGTTACGACATCCACGCCGTCGATGAAAGCTTGTTTGGCCAGGTCACTGATTCCGACAACCGGAACGTTTCGGTAGGCGGCCAGACGCTTTACAGTGGCTCCCATGCTCGCCAGTCCCTTTTCCAGTTCGTCACGGCCAATGTCTGCTGCGGGCAACAAGACTGAGACACCGTTCCAATCACGGCCTGAGAGTTCACTCAGAATTTCTTCTGAAATAGAACGGTTGGGTACAAAGTCGGCGGTGATCCCACGGTTAGCCAAGGCCTGGGCGGTGGCTGGGCCGATTGCTCCAATGGTGGTACCGGCCAGGGCACGGGCGTCCTTGCCTTGTAGGGCCAGGCGCTCGAAGACCGATTCCACCGCGTTGGCGCTGGCGAAGATGATCCACTGATAGTTGGCCAGTTGTTCCAGTGTGGCGTCCAGTTCTGTGTGGTCAGCCAGTGGGCCAATCTCGATGGTCGGTAGTTCCAGCGGGTTGGCTCCGGACTGTTCCAGCAGGGTTTGCAGTCTAGATGCCTGAGAGCGTGAGCGGGTGTTCAAAACACGCTTGCCAAATAGCGGCCGTTTGTCGAACCAGGAAAGGTCTTCCCGCAGGTTGACCACATCGCCAATCACGGTAATCACTGGGGCAGTGAGACCTGCGGCCGTGCCCAGTTCCAAGATGTTCTTGAGATTGCCGGTGACCGTTTTCTGGTCGCTCCAGGTTCCCCATTGCACCAGGGCTGCGGGGGTCGTCGGAGGAAGGCCATTTTTTTCCAGGGTCTCTAAAATTGTTTCCAAGGATTTCCAGCCCATCAGCACCACCAGGGTGCCGCCGTTCTTGGCTAGAACGTCCCAGGGGATGGTGGATTCTGGCTTGGCGGGGTCTTCACTGCCGCTCACCACGGTAAAAGTGGTGGAGACGCCCCTGTGGGTAATCGGTATGCCCGCGTAGGCGAGGGCTGCGATGGCTGAAGTTACGCCAGGAACAACTTCAAAGGGCAGTCCATTGTTTTTCAGTTCCAGGGCTTCTTCGCCGCCGCGACCAAACACGAACGGGTCACCGCCCTTGAGCCGGACCACGTTCAGTCCCTGAGCGGCTTTGTCTACCAGGAGCTGGTTTATTTCGGGTTGAGTCAGTTGCTGGTGGCCCCTGGCCTTGCCAACAAAGATCATTTCCGCATCTTTGGACACGAATTTTAGCTGTGCAGGGTCAACGAGGCGGTCGTAGACGACCACTTGGGCCTCCTGCAACACTTTCATTCCCTTTACGGTTATCAGTCCGGGGTCGCCCGGTCCGGCACCCACCAGATAAACTTTACCGGTCAATTTTAATCCCTTAGTAACGCCGAATATGGGTAATGCCCATGAGGGCAAATAGTTACGCTTGGAATGCCTGATTTTCCCGGGCCACGGCTACCAAATCCGCTCCGCCCTCTTCTTCAAGGACGCGGAAGGCTTCGGTGGCCAAGGACAAGGGGTCTGTTTTAGGTCCGCTTACTTCAGATGTGAAGTTCTTGGTGCCATCTTCGGTGCTCATGAAAATGGTCATCTTCATGGTATCGTCCATGCACTGGGCAAATGCGCCCACCGGCACGCTACAACCGCCGCCAAGCCTCTCTAAGAAAGTCCTTTCTGCGGTGGCTTCATATCTGGTGTCGGCGTCATCTATAGCTGCCAACCGTTCCAACATCATGTGGTCGTCGGCCCGGCATTCCACAGCTAGGATGCCTTGGCCAGGAGGCGGCACAAACTTGTTGGCCGACAAGTACTCGGTGACCTGGTCTACCAGTCCCAATCGAATCATGCCGGCGGCCGCCAAGATGGCCCCGTCTGCTTCATCGCCCTGGGATTTTCTGAGCCTAGTTTCCACGTTGCCACGGATGGAGACAATCTCCACCTGGGGGGCAAACATCTTCAGTTGGGCGGCGCGGCGTGGGCTGCTGGTGCCGATGCGGGTTCCCTTCTCAAGAGCATCCAGGGAGCAGCCAAACCGGTTTACCAGCACGTCTCTGGGATCCTCACGGGACAATACTGCGCCCAGTACCAGGCCATCGGCCAGTAGGGTGGGCATGTCTTTGAGACTGTGCACGGCGATGTCCAGTTTCCCGCTGAGCAGTTCGTCTTCAAGTTCTTTGACGAAGATGCCCAGGCCCATGCCGGCCAGACGGGAAGTCTGATCGGCATCGCCTCGGGTTCGGATGGTATCAACTTCATAATTGAGGTTGGGGCTGTTGGCCTTTAACCGGCCAATCACCACGTGGTCTTGGATTAGAGCGAGGGCGCTGCCCCGGCTCCCAACTTTGAGAGCGGGGCCGCTTCGAAAACCTGAATCGTTTGAACTGTCCGCTGATTCGCTGAGAGTCATGCGGTTAGTCCCCCGCGGTCTGGGCCATGCGGTCTTGGTTTTCGTTTTGGGTCACGTTTTGATTCAATGCTACGTTGACAGGGGCGGTGTTTTTGATCTGGCAGCCGTCGTCCACGCATTCAGCCACGTTGGAACATTTACCGTTGGAGTCATTTCCCTGCAGGCGATCCATCAGCAGATTCAATGCGTCGTCTTCGTGTCCGGCTTGGACCATGCTCAAGAGGTCATCGGTCATGCAGCACTGCCACCGTTGTGGGTCTATGGAAATCTGTTTTTCCTTGACGACCTGGCGGGCCTTGGAGAGCACGCTGGTGGCGTCGGCCCAATCCAGGGCAGATGAAACGTCCATCTTCTCGCGAAGCTTGCGGGCCAGAGCGGGGCTGGCACCGCCGGTGGAGATGGCCACGGTGACCGGGCCCTTTTCCACGATGGACGGAGCGATGAACGAGCA
>CAVODA010000028.1:0-10879 GCA_963694265.1 Dehalococcoidia bacterium | reverse complement strand
GGACCACCAGGTCAACCTGATGCTGGCTGCAGGCTGAAAATAAGGGTCCAACCCAAATCCTCCCGAAACCAGGTGGACGGATTTGAAGGCGACACCTTAAGACTGCGGGTTACGGCTCCACCCACAGAGGGTAAGGCCAACGCAGGAGTGATTACTCTGCTGGCCAAAACCTTGGGCGTGAGCAAATCCCGCCTGACGATAGTCAGAGGACACAGCTCAAGGGAAAAGGTTGTTTCAATAGAGACTTTGACCGAACCAGAGGTTCGTCTACGTATAGAATCTGTGACTAAAGATTCCCATGATTAAATATTAACCTGGGCAATTTGGGAGAATGACTTGGAAGTAATGAACTTTGGCTGGGTCTTGGAAAACGAACTGGCCGGCTCACAAGGGCCATCCAGTTTTGAAGACCTCTCCTACCTCCACCAACGGGGAGTGCGGGCCGTGATCAGGATGGAAGAACGGACCATTGCCGCCGACACGGGAAACATGGTCGACTTGGTGGACATGTTTGAGCCGGTGCCGGATTTCAATCCACCGGAACTGGAGCAGATCCAGCGGATGATTGAATTCATAGACCAGCAGATTGAGGATAATCACCCAGTGGCCGTGAGTTGTTATGCTGGCATTGGGCGGACTGGCACGGTACTGGCCTGTTATCTGGTGCATCGGGGCGAAAAACCAAATGATGCCATCTACCGAGTGCGGGAGCTACGCCGGGGGTCAATTGAGACCCCTGAACAAGAAGAAGTGGTGTTCAAGTATTCAGAATGGGCCAAAACCCAGTCCGGAGATTCTTAACTGCTGCTCTGGCTCTAGGCCGCAACTGCAGTTTTGGCCTTGGTCAACGAGCGGACTGCCGTTTTATTGGATGCTGATCCATCTAACAACGCCGTGACTGCTGTTTCATTGGATACTGAGCCATGCAAAACTGAGCGCTGATCCCTTGCCTCGTCAACCTCAACAAGTTTCCCGCATTGCAGGCACTTGAGAAATGATCCGTACGAGTCTTGCTCCAGGCTTTGGTCTCCTTGGCATTTTGTGCAGGATTTGAAATAAAACATCTGATAATTCCTCTGATACTTTTGTTGAAACTTCTGTCTTGGGAATGGGCTGTGTGAATCTGGGTGCGCCGCTATCCCGTATCTGTTTATGCTAGCTTTGATGCCGCTGTTCACCTAAAGGTTCCTCTGCTATATTCACACCAGAACGCGACGCCTTATCCTTCATGACGGAAGCTAACTTAAATTTGTTCCCGCGCATCTATACAAGTTCCCGGGGGAGTTGACTGATTGGTCCAGATCAAACAGGAATTCATAGACGACATGGTGGCCCATTCCAAGGCTGACCTGCCCGACGAATGCTGCGGGATTCTGGCTGGCCCGGATGGTCAGGTGATGAAGTCGTACCGAATGTCCAATATTGAAGCCAGCCCGTTTCGGTTTTCCATGGACCCGGTGGAACTGGGCAATGTGGATTCAGAGGCCGGGGATAACAACTGGGAACTATTGGCCATCTACCACTCCCACACCGGCAGCGAAGCCTATCCGTCGGACACCGACGTGCGCATTGCCGGGGGAACCGCTGGGCTCTGGCCCGATGTCCGATACGTATTGGTCTCTCTGATGGATATGGACAACCCCGTGGTCCGCATCTTTGAGATAACCGACGGAGTAGTCACCGAAGAACCACTCGAGGTCGTCTGATTCGCTGGCTGCTCCTAGCCGTAATAGGCCTGTTGGCCGCTGCGTGCGGTGATTCAACACCGACCCCGCTGCCATCGTCCACCGCATCACAAAGCAGCACTGTTTCCCCCGCATCAACTCCCACAAGCTCCACGCCCCTTGTCCTACCCACTCGCCATCCAAGCACCACGCCCTGGGTAGAAGAACGCCTGGAAGCTGTGATCTCTCTCTACCAGCCCACCCCCGCAGGCGAGGCGTTATTGCGGAGTCTGGACCTGCGTCAGATGGAAGGCGAGCCCGGTTACTTTGGCAGCTACGGCTTCTCCGAGTGGGCCGGGGTTGGCGAGGCCAGCCCCATTGGCGTAATCCACGAGCTGGGCCACTCTTATTGGGGTGGGTTTCCAGTCACCGGGAGGCCGGAACTAAGCTGGGAAAAGACTCCTAACGGCGGACGTTCCACGGCCATGCAGAGTTACCACCAAGACATTCTGACCTTCATGGCCCAGCCTCCGGACGATTACGAGATGCTTAGGCAGCGGCTGCGCAACCTGCCAGATGTTTCCAGCGAGAACCCGGAGCCGGTTTTTCACCACCTGGAAGCAGACGTTCCCTACACCACCAGCGGCAGCCTAAATCTGGTGCCGCCGATACTGCGGAAATACTGGGATAATTTCCTCTCCAGCGGGCGGTTTGACGACTGGTACGGCGCGGCCGGATGGTTCCAATCATTATCTCAAGATGAGATATCCGCCAGCGGCAAGTGGCTTGGGTTTGAGCACCTGGACCTGCGGCAATATCCTGGATTAGAACCAGGCACACCGCCAGACCAGATGCTGCTGACAGCACGAAGTGTTCTGGTAACCGAAGAACAGGAAAGGCTCCGTGATCTCACCTACCAGTTCGACCTTCTAATCGGCGACGCACAGAACGAAGAGAATTTCGAATTTTGGCGGCGGTACCTGCGCGACAAGATAACCCTCTACAAGGCCCACCCGTCTTATCTGGCCGTCCTTTCCCATTCCCGGGCTGGAGACCTGGCCTCGGCCCTAGCGTTTCTCGCAGCCCCAGCCACCGGCACGCCCGCAGAGCAAGCACAGCTCCTGACCGACCAACTGACAATCGAGCCGTTCTTGGTCAACTTCCTTCCAGCCATCAACAACCAGGTACTAGTCGAGCTTTTCTCCAGCGGTGCAACGCTGCCCCAAGGTGCGACCCTGCAGGCCACCGCCAGTTTCGTTGCGCGCCTGAAGGTGTTTGGCACCAAGGTAGACACGGTGCTGGAAGCTGGGCGGTTCTCTTCAGCCAACGGCTCTGCCGAGTTGGAAGTGTTCATCGCCGAGATCGGCTTCGACCAGACCAATGACCTGAAGCTGTTTTTTGACTTATTCAAAGACCGGGACCGAGAGCAGGCCAAGGCTATCGTCCTGAACCTATCTGACACAACTATCCGCAAACTAATGGTGCCGATACCCTTTCAGCTCCGCGTGATTCTGAGCGCTTCAGAACTGCTGCCCAAACTTGGTATCACGTCTGTTCCGGCCTCAGGCATGACTGCATTGCAAGAGGGAATCGCCCTGCTAATCGACGAGCCTTCCGGCAATTTCAGGGTTGATGAGCCATTTCTGAGCGCCCTCTACCAGGTGGTGGCCGAACGGGCCGAGCGCGCGCCAAGTGAAACGGCCCAGATGCTGCTCAACACCCGCTTCCCGCTGGAAGGTTTCATCTTGGCCCAACCGGACGGCGCGGCGTTTGTCTTTGAGAATGACATAGACGTTTCATTGGAGTTGGTGCGGAACAGCGACCCTTTGCTAGCGCCGCCTTGGCGGGTCATATACCGCCTAATTAAGTCCAACCCTAGTCAGGCCGCCTGGCTGCTGGCCGAGTCCCACAAGCGAGGTGAGACCAACCTGGTGGCTGAGAGCCTGGCCTACCTGGCCTACGACAAAGACCGGTCAGAAACAGCGCCGCAACTGCCCATCTCTCTAGAGGGCGATTTCAGGTTTTTGAGCAGACTTCTCGTTACTGAAGGCGAAGAATGGCTGGAGGATAGACTCGTCGAATCCGTGGAGTTATATCGACAGAGAGTAGCCGCAGGGGAAGTAAGCCCAGACTTCTTGGACCGGTACCGAGGGACCCTGGAATTCGCAGCCGCCTACCGAGGCAGAGGAACGTCCGACGATCTAACTGCGATTATTCGCCGGGCGTTCGGAATATCTTAGCCGACTGAGAATCCAGCGGGACGGACTCTGTGCTTTCCTCATCTTCGGTGCCGCCCACGGTGGCGACAACCACAGCTCCAACAAGATAGACGACAGCAATCAAAGCCAACGCTACCACCACCACTGCCGGCCTGATCCGGCTTCGCATCATGATTAACACCCCGCCAGCCACCATCAGCCCCAACGCCACGCCACCGGCCACAAAATGAGCCGGTTCCGCTTGGTTCATCAATATGCCGTCCCGGTAGAAGATATCCGAGTAGAATAAAATGGAGACGTTGAAAACAGAACTGCCGTAAATACCGGCGACAGCCAAGTCCATGGCCCCGAGGCGAGCAGCAGCGACGGTGGCTGATATCTCGGGTATGGTCGTAACGAAAGCCACCAACAGGATGCCCATGGTGCTGGAGGCGATTCCGGTTATTTCGGCAATCTCATCCGCGCTCCAAGCCAGCGCGAATCCTGCAATCACCACTCCCCCGGAGACCAGCCCAAACATGACCCAAGCTCTACTCAAAGTCATTCCGGGGTCCTCTTCATTTTCGTTTGCATTGTTGGGCCGGGTTTTATAGACCCACCACATGCCAAGCACAAATAGGACGATTATGATGATTGACGAAAGGCCAACATCCCAAACCTCTACTCCAATCTTCAGGGCGCCGAAAAGTAGGGCGACTCCGGTCAAGCCCACTGCGACCACAATCAAGTAGCCCTGCTCCGGCGCCACGCGCTTGAGGAAGCTCTTACCCCCAAACGCCAACGCCACAGCGGCCAATGTGACCATATTTTTCATGTTGGCGCCAAAAACTGTGCCCACTGCCAGCTCAGGGTTGGGAGGATCCAGCTGGACGGCAGAGATATTCGTGGATAACTCAGGCAGAGACGTGGCCAGGGCCACCAGGAGGCTTCCCACAAACAGACGCCCCCAGCCCGTCAATGATGCTAGGGCGTCGCCATATACTGCCAGCTTGGCGCCGCAAAACACCACGGCGCCGGCGCTGGCCAAAAGGACCAATATGGCAATTGTCAGGTCTCCGCCCATGCGGGGTTCTCCTTTAGTAGGTTCGGCAGATAGGGTCAGTAGAAAGTCCCCACTCCCATTGGAAGTAGGTTAGTTTGAGGACGCGGCTTCCCTCGGTTCAAAATTAGCTGCGGCTAAATCGACTAGTTTCCGCTCTCAATGGCGGCCACAATCAGGTCTCCCATCTCAGTGGTGGAGACGTGGGCGTTGCCGGCAGTCACCAAATCAGCGGTACGGACGTTAGACTCCAGCACCTTGTCCACGGCTCGCTCAATGGCCGCACCTTCTTCGGTCAGGCCAAGGGAGTACCGGACCAGCAATGCCACACTGAGGATGGAGCCGGTAGGATTGGCGATACCCTTCCCGGCGATGTCCGGGGCTGTGCCGTGAATCGGCTCGTACAGGCCACCAGAGCGTTGTCCTGCTATCGGCACTCCCGCCAGGCTGGCTGAGGGCAGCAGACCCATGGAAGCGGCCAGCATGGACGCCTCATCACTGAGGATGTCACCAAAGGTATTCTCAGCCACGATCACATCGTAACTGGTGGGCTTTTGAATCAACTGCATGGCACAGGCGTCCACCAGCACGTGTTCCAATTCAATGTCGGAGTATTCCTCACCCAGCCTGGTGGCAACGGCGCGCCACAGTCGTGAGCATTCCAGCACGTTGGCTTTGTCCACTGAAGCCAGCTTCTTGCGTCGGCCACGGGCCAGTTCAAAACCAACCCGGAGTACCCGCTCAATCTCGCCTTCGGTATAGCGCATGGTGTCTTCAGCCACGATGCCGTTGGGGGTCTCGCGTCGTCCCCGTGGTTCGGCGTAATAGAGTCCACCGGTCAATTCACGCACCACCACCATGTCCACGCCGTCGATGACCTCAGGCTTAAAGACACTGGACTCAGCCAGCCACGGGTAGACCTTAACCGGCCTGATATTGGCAAACACACCCATGTGGGCGCGCATGTCCAACAGACCCATCTCCGGCCTTACTTTGGCATCTGGGGAGTCCCATTTGGGGCCGCCCACCGCGCCAAATAGTACTGCATCATTGGAATCCAAGAGTGCCCTGGTATCGTCAGTCAGGGGAATTCCGTGCTTATCGATGGAGATTCCGCCGATGTCGCCGTAGCTAAGATTAAAAGTATGCCCAAACGCGCGGCCAACGGCCTCCAAGGCGCGAACGCCCTGATCGGTCACTTCCGGACCGATGCCGTCGCCACCTAATACGGCGATATTGAACTCCACGTGATTCCTCCTAGATTACTAACACCCGATATGTTTTTGAACTGGGAAAACAGACGCTGAAACTGGAATCGCCCCAGCGTGAATCCCGACCCAGTATACCCATAATCCAGAGGGGCCACAAACGCAACCGCTCCAGCCTGGCAATGACCTCGGTTTTGTTCTAAAATTCCATTGATTCAGCCGTAAATTTTGGCCCCGGATCTGGATATGGGTAGCAGAAGGATTTCAGGCATGGATTTCAGTCAATTCCTAAAGAGCCTGCAGGGAATCGTTGGCGAGCAAAACGTGGTTTACCACGCCGACGATTTGCTGGTCTTTGAATATGATGGTTCGGTGGACCGTCGCCTGCCCGACGCCGTGGTCTTTCCTGGCAACACTCAGGAAGTGAGCCAGGTTATCGCCCTGGCCTATGACACTGGGGTTCCGGTGGTTGGCCGGGGCACTGGAACCGGCCTTAGCGGCGGTGCAATCTCTCCGCCCGGCGGAATTCAGGTTGCCTTTACCCGCATGAACACGATCCTGGAAGTGGATACCGAGAACCGCATGGCGCTGGTGGAGCCTGGGGTAATTAACCTGCACCTGGACACTCGCGTCCGCAAAGACGGCCTGCGCTACGCTCCCGATCCGTCCAGCCAGAAGGCCTGCAGTCTGGGCGGCAACATTGCTGAGAATTCCGGCGGGCCCCACTGCCTGGCCTACGGCACCACCACCAACCACGTGTTGGGCATGGAGGTTGTGCTGGAAGACGGTTCCATAGTGAACCTGGGCAGCCTGGCCAGAGAGACCGTCGGCTACGACCTGCGCGGTGTTTTCACCGGCTCGGAAGGCACATTTGGCATCGCTACCAAAATCGCAGTCAGGCTATTGCCGGTTCCAGAGGCCGTGAAAACATTCTTGGGCATCTTCCCAGACGTGGAAACCGCCTGTACCGCAGTTTCGGCGGTAATTGAACACGGCATAGTTCCAGCGGCTCTGGAGATGATTGACGCCTTGACCATCCAGGCAGTTCAGAATGTCAGCGATGCCGGCTACCCGGACGACGCCGGAGCTGTGCTGCTCATAGAACTGGAAGGCCTGAGCGATGAAGTAGACGAGATTGGGCGCGAGGTGGAAGCCGCCCTCTGGGACACCGGTGCGACCCTGGTCAAGACCGCTGAAGCTGCCGAAGAACGCCAACAACTCTGGGCGGGCCGAAATGGCGCATTGGGCGCTTTGGGCAGCATCGCCCCCAACTATTTCTTGGTGGACGGCGTGGTTCCCCGAACCCAACTGGCCAAGGTACTGGGGCGGGTGGCCGATATTAGCCGAGAATATGACATACCCATTGCCAATGTCTTCCATGCCGGAGACGGCAACCTCCACCCCTGCCTGCTCTTTGACGAACGCAAAGAGGGCACGCTACAACGAGTGATGGAGGCTGGGACGGCAGTGTTACAGGTCTGCGTGGATGCCGGTGGCACTCTCACCGGAGAGCACGGCGTGGGCCTGGAGAAGAAAGAACAGATGCCCCTGGTGTTCTCCGATGACGACATGGCCGCCATGATTTTGGTCCGTGATTCATTTGCTCCGGACAACACTCTAAACCCCGGCAAGATTTTCCCGGACGGCATAAAACAGGCCGCCCACGGCCAACGAACATTCCCAGGCATGCCGGTCTAACCGGCTTTTATCAAAGAGGCAACCCGGCAAACAGGCACGCGGTCACACAGGAGTTTTTATTGGAGTCTTCCCTTAGCGACCGGCTGGCAGGCCTTTTAGGCGGCAGCGTGATATTACCCGTTGGCGACATTGAGATCGACGAAGTAACACCGCAAGCCGTGGTGCGCCCGGTGGATCGACTCCAAATATCCGAGTTGCTGCTCTGGGCATCGTCAGAGCATCTGAGCGTCCTGCCCAGGGGCGGCGGCACCCGGTCAGGACTAGGCAACGTTCCGAGAAAAGCCGATGTGATTTTGGACCTTGGCGCGTTTGACCAATTGATCGACTACCAACCCGCCGATATGACCGCCACCGTGGAAGCCGGCATGACCCTGGCAACCCTCCAAGAAAGACTGACACCGGGCGGCGAATTCGTCCCCATCGAGTCAGCGCAGCACGGTCGTTCCACCGTTGGTGGCGTTCTAGCCGTTGGCGCTGGAGGCCCGTTGTCCCACTCTTACGGCCTGCCCAGGGAATGGCTCATTGGTATGAGCGTCATGGGCACCAACGGGGTGTCCACCAAGTCTGGCGGCAAGGTGGTCAAAAACGTGACCGGTTACGACCTGAATAAGCTCTACACTGGCTCCTTGGGCACCCTTGGCGTAATCGTTGAAGCCACATTCAAACTGCTGCCAGTCGATCCGCAAAGCGGGATGTTGCTGGCGTCGTTCCCAACCCTGTCCGACTCGTTATCGGCCGGCAGAAAGCTGCTCCATTCGTCGGTCTCGCCCATGGGCTGCCACAGCGTCACAGCCGGAGTTTCACGAAAACTGCAAGACTCCACTCAGGCTGCGTCCCAAGACCTGGGATTAGGCGATGAAGATACCTCCCTGTTCTTTGCCTTTTACTCCGGACGTTCCCAGGCCACCCGACGCCGATTGGAGGAAGCCGCCGCCATACTGCTGGCCGAAGGAGCAAATGCTGTGCAGCGTATCGAAGGCCCAGCCGCCAAGGGATTGTTGCGCTGGATCACTGACGCGCCGCCCCAGATCAGCGATGATGCTGCGCTGGTGATGAAAGTATCGGTACAATCTAAGTCTTCAGCCAGGACTTCAGCCGAATGCAGTGACATTGTCTTGTTTGGCGAAAAGCCGGAGCAGATGGCCGACCCCGGGTTTGGGACCATCAGACTCTTCTGGCCCAAGTACGGCGACATCCAATCCACCCACTCCATGGAGCCACGACCGATAATTGACGCGATACAGCAGGTGCGACAGGTGGTTGCACGTTACGAAGGTTCGGCGATAGTGGAACAATGCCCAATCACGACCAAGACTCAGATTGAGGTGTGGGGAGATTACCCAGACAGCTTGGCGATAATGCAGAGCATTAAAAACCGGTTTGACCCCAACGGGATCCTCAACCCCGGTCGGTTCCTGGGAGGTATCTAGGATGGCCGAACCAATCACTCTATTGGCCGGTGGATTGCCTGGTGGTTTCACTGGCCCCGACGCCCCGTCCGAAGCCGATCTCTACCGCTGCGTCCACTGCGGCCTCTGCCTTAGCTCCTGCCCCACTTACGTGGAAACGGCGCTGGAGATGGAGTCGCCTAGGGGCCGTATCGCCCTGATGAAGGCCGTGAATGAAGGCCGCGTAGAGATTACACCCAGGATCGTGTCCCACTGGGAGGCCTGCCTCCAGTGCCGCGCCTGCGAGGCAGTTTGCCCATCTGGCGTGCCCTACGGCCGCATCATGGAACGCACCCGCGCCCAGGTGAAAAACGCCGGTCTGCAGTCAAAAGAACTTAAACGGTTCAGCAAGTTCTTCCTAAATTCCGCACTGCCACATCCGGGCAAACTGAGACTAGGTGCCCATCTGATCCGCATTTACCAGCGGCTGGGACTGCAGAAGCTACTCCGGCTGTCCCACTTGCTGCACCTGGTACCAGGCGGAATTGCCGGGCTAGAATCCCAACTGCCGCCCTTAAGCAAGAAATTCTTTGTGCCGTCAGACACGGTCCACAAGGCGCAGGGCGAGAAGAAGATGACCGTGGCGCTGCTATCCGGCTGTGTCATGCCGCTGATGCAAGGCCCGACCATGGAGGCCACCGTCCGCGTGCTGACTCGCAACGGCTGCGATGTAATCGTGCCCCAAGGCCAGGGGTGTTGCGGCGCGTTGAACGCCCACGCCGGCGACATTGCCAACAGCCGGGCCATGGCCCGCACCAACATCGACTCGCTGATGGCCGCTGGAGTAGAACGCATCATCACGTCGTCGGCCGGCTGCGGCTCGAGCATGAAAGAGTATTCCGATCTGCTGAAGGACGACGCAGAATATCGGGAGAAATCGGCCCGGTTCAGCGAAATGACCTCAGATGTGACAGAATTCTTGGTCAGCCTGCCGTTTCAAGCTCCAACGTCTACAATCACCCGCAAGATCACCTACCAGGACCCGTGTCACTTGGCCCACGCGCAGCGAATCACGGCTGCGCCGCGCCTAATCTTGAACTCCATCCCCGGCCTTGAATTAATCGAAATGGAGAACTCCATCCTCTGCTGTGGTGGGGCTGGTATCTACTCATCGACCCAACCCGCCCTCTCCAAGCGGCTGCTCAGCCGGAAGATGGACAGCATCGAAGAAACCGGCGTCAACGAAGTTATAACCGCCAACCCCGGCTGCATGCTGCAGGTGGAACAAGGCTTCAAAGCCAAGGGCAAAAGCGGCAAAGTCCGCCACGTAGTGGACATCCTAGATGAAGCCTACGCGCTGGAGTAAGGGTTCCTCAAGTAGATGACTTGAGCGAGTGACTGGCCAACACATCAAGTATGGCAAACATCATGGTGCAGTGGATTCCTGCCTTCCCAGGAAAGACGAAGCGGCTACGGCCAGGCAGCTAGGTCGGCACAACTGTAGGCGCGGGTTTCTAACCCACCCTGGCACAGGTAGGCCAAATCCCACCAGGGCTAACCACGGTAGGCGCAGGGTATCTGGTGGCTATAGTTAGATGGCCTCAGACAAACAGGGCAGTTTCGAAACCTTCCCCTACGCCAACCTTCATCTGCCAACCAACCC
>CAVODA010000027.1:0-10989 GCA_963694265.1 Dehalococcoidia bacterium | reverse complement strand
TTCTCAACCGCCAAGCGCCTCCTGCAAGAAGAGGGCATCTTCGCCGGTGTTTCCTCTGGCTCCGTGGTCTACGGGGCCATCCGCCAGGCAGAGCGCATGGATCAAGGCGATATCGTCTGTCTGTTGGCCGACGGAGGCTGGAAATACCTCAGCACCGCCCTTTGGACCAAGGACTACGAACAGTTGGCCAAGGACGCCAAGGGCAAGGTTTGGTGGTAAAAACCTCCGGTTTATTTTGGAGTAATCTGCCCCTGGCAATGGCAACCAAACGGCAACCAGGCAAGGAGCAAAGGTCAATGAACCAGATTAGGGTCAGATAAAGCCATTCCGATTCGATTATTTAGCAGGCCATCAACCGGACGGGACAACGGCAGAGTTTGAGACTGGCAAGATGCCGTGGAACTTGAAACATCAGACGTGGCGATGCTATACTGGCTCTACATATAGACCTTCCTTAGAGAGCGGGGTGTAAACCCGCTTTCTTGCTGATGGAGACAAACGTATTCCATCCGAGGATTGGGAGGGACACGAACAAATGAAAAGTGATTTTCTTATAGCGTTGACCCAGTTGGCGGCCGAACGTCATCTGCCTCGAGAACAAGTACTCGGAGCGATTGAGGTTGCCCTGGCATCAGCCTTTAAAAAAGACAACCCGGCCTCTGGCCAAAACATATCAGTTACGCTCAATCCCAACACTGGGGAAGTGAGCGTTTTTGCGCTTAAAACAGTGGTGGAAACGGTTGAGGACCCCGACAAAGAGGTCACCGTAGCTGACGCCCAGTTCATAAAGAAGGGCGCTGAGCTTGGTGATGAAGTCGCGGCCGCAGAACCGCTGCCTCATAACGCCAGCCGAATTGCCGCCCAGACCGCCAAACAGGTCGTGTTACAACGGCTCAGGGAAGCGGAGCGGGATCTCCTCTATCAGGAGTTCCAGCAGCATGAGGGTGACATCGTCTCCGGCGTGATTGAAACAGCCGAGACTGGCCGCACCATAACCTTGGACTTGGGCCGAGCCCAAGCAGTGCTGCCTTACGAAGAACAATCACCCAACGAGCGTTACCGCAAGGGACAACGCACCAAGGTGTACCTCATTAGCGTCCGAAGCACACCCAAGGGGCCAGAAATTCTGGTCTCCAGAAGCCATCAGAACATGCTCAAACGTTTGTTTGAGATTGAAGTTCCTGAGGTCTATAACGGTGTGGTTGAGATCAAGGCAATTGCCCGGGAGGCCGGATTCCGCAGCAAGGTGGCCGTCAGCGCTACTCAGCCGGGAATCGACCCGGTGGGCTCCTGCATCGGCATCCGGGGTAACCGGATCCAAAGCATTGTGAATGAACTGCAGGGCGAGAAGATTGACATCGTGTCCTGGGATGAAGAACCCCGGACCTTTATCACCAACGCCCTCAGCCCGTCAGAACCCGTCCACGTGGAGCTGCTTACACCAGAGCAGACCGCCATCGTGGTCGTACCTGACCGTCAGCTGTCTCTGGCCATCGGAAAGGAAGGCCAGAATACCAGGCTGGCTGCCCGGTTAACTGGTTGGAGACTGGACATCAAGGGCATGACCGAGTGGGAAGAAATCAAAGAAGCCACTCAGGCAATCACAGGCTCCGCCGTTGCAGCGGAAGTAGCAGTGGTTGAGGCAGCAGAAGCCGTTGAAGAAGCGATTGCCATTGTAGAAGAAGCTGGCGCTGTCGTGGCCGAGCCAGCAGCAGAAGTAGCACCGGTAACGGCAGAAGCCGTTCCACCGGAGCCAGAACCGGCTGCAGAGCAGGACGAAGATGCCATACTTGCTGCCTTGATTCAGGAAGAAGAACAACAAGCTCCCGCAGAAGCTGCTACGGCAGAGAGTCTTAGCGTTGAAGACCTGGGTGCCTTCACTATTGATGACGTTGAGTTGTCGGACAACGACGATGAAGACGAGGAAGAGGAAGACGAAGACGAAGGGGAACTACCGAGCTTAGACGACCTACCAGTATTGATACCGGATGCTGGCAAGATTCGGTTCGCTGAAGATATCGTGGAAGAGTTCCGCGGAGGTGGCCGTGGTGGCCGACGCCGCAGAGGCGGCGGTGGTGCACGTGGCGGTTCCAGAGGCGGAGCCCGCGGTGGCGGAGCTGCTGCAGGCGGTGGCCGCTAAACCTTTCTGCCAGTACATTCCCTGAGGAATTTCAAGTGGGATATCATCTGATAGTTTCGCTGGGACGATTTTACGGGAATGCAGCAGGCAGTATATAGGAAGGGCCGTTTTGCCAAAGAGTCGACATGTCCCCGAACGTAGTTGCGTAGCCTGCGGCACCAAAATGCCCAAGGCGAAGCTCATTCGGGTCGTTCGGGCCTCTCAAGGTTCGATTATCGTCGACACCGCAGGCAGAGAATCAGGAAGAGGGGCTTACCTCTGCCACCTTCCGGAATGCTGGGAAAGGGCTTTGACCAAAGGGGCGTTACAGCGCAGCTTTAAACAAGACCTCTCCACCAAAGACTTGGCAGCAATACGAACTTATTACGAAGAGAACCTAGCCTCTCAGGCTACGGCGCAATAATCTTAGATTCTTGATGGATGTGTAGATGACTTCTGACGGACAGCCCGCAGCAGTGGACGACGCAGGCACGGCCGACAAACCCCGTAAGGCTACGGCGAAACGGGCCACAACCCGTGCTCTTGTCTTACCGGAGACGATGACGGTTCAGTATTTGGCTGAGGTCTTGGACCAAAACCCCATTGACGTAATCAAACAATTGATGCGGAACGGGATTATGGCGTCCATGAACCAGGTGGTCGAATATAAAGTGGCCACCCTCGTAACCACGGCGCTGAGTATCCGTACCAGCATGGTTGAACCCCAGTCTGCAGCCAAGGGCCCGGCCCCAGAAGGCTCAAAGACTGACGATGAATCAGAACTCATTACCCGCCCGCCAGTGGTCACGGTTCTTGGCCACGTTGACCATGGTAAAACATCTCTGTTGGACGCCATCAAGGACTCCAAGGTGGCCGACAAAGAAGTGGGTGGCATCACCCAACATATCGGTGCCTACCAGGTAGAATCAAACGGCAATCCGATTACCTTCTTGGACACCCCAGGTCACGCAGCGTTCACGGCCATCAGAGCCAGGGGCGCACGAGTGACTGACATTGCAGTATTGGTCGTTGCCGCCGACGACGGCATCATGCCCCAAACGTTGGAAGCCATCAACCACGCCAAGGCTGCTGAAGTCCCAATAATCGTAGCTATCAATAAGATGGACCTGCCGGGCGCAGATCCTGAAAAAGTGAAACGCCAGCTCAGTGAACAAGAACTCTTGGTGGAAGACTGGGGTGGCGATGTCATCTCTGTAGATGTCTCAGCCAAGACCGGCGCCGGTATAGACAGTTTGTTGGAAAACCTACTGCTGGTTGCGGAGATTGGCGAGCTAAGAGCCAATCCCAACAAACCAGCTTACGGCGTTGTAATTGAAGCCAAACTGGACCGAAAACGCGGTCCTAGCACCACGATCCTGATTCAAGACGGCACCCTGGCTGTTGGCGATTTCATCGTTGCCGGCGCGTCCTACGGACGGGTCAAGGCAATGTTCGACGACCTGGGCAAACCGATACAGGCCGTTTTGCCGGGTTGCCCCGCAGAGGTACTGGGCTTTGGGTCAGTCCCTGAGGCCGGTGACCAATTGGTCGTCACCACCGGTGAACGCGAAGCCCGCGTCAAGGCCGCTGAGAGCAGCAAGTCGCGTATCACCCAGACCGGCCAGAACCGCGCGCTTACCTTAGAAGAAGTGGTCAACCAGACTGACACAGACCAAATTAAAGAACTGAACCTCGTGGTCAAAGCCGATGTTCAGGGCAGCGTTGAAGCCGTACGCGGCGCCCTAGAAAAATTGGTTGATGAAGACGCCAAAGTTCGACTTCTACACACCGGCAGCGGTGCTGTGACCGAATCCGATATTCTGCTGGCCAGCGCCTCAGGGGCCATTGTCATCAGCTTCTCCATTGGGTCTGAGCCCAGTGCCGAACGCCTGGCAGACCGAATGGGCGTTGAGATTCGCCATTACAACATCATCTACCAATTGATTGACGACGTTGAAAAAGCTCTCCACGGCATGCTCGACCCGGTCTACACCGAGGTCATTGTTGGCCGCGCCGAAATTCGTGAGGTCTTTGAAGGCCGCCGCGGGGTTCAGATTGCCGGTTGTCGCGTAATCGAGGGCCGCATGATGCGAAACGGCGACGTACGAGTCATGCGCGACGGTCAAAATGTGCAAGACGGTACCATCAACAGCCTGCGTCACTTCCGTGAAGAAGTGAATGAAATGAACGCTGGTACTGAATGCGGTGTCATTATCCAGGGTTTCAACGACTTCAAAGAAGGCGACCTCTTGGAAGTCCATCGCCAGGAGCGGGGCCGGCGCTAATCCTCGCTTTTCTGCCTAAGTCATGGGCCCACTGGACTCTGACCAGGCGAGCATGAGACGCCAAAGGTACACCTGCCATGTCGCGACGCACTGACCGCATAAATGAACAACTGCGCGAAGAAATCAGCACCGTTCTCGCGCGTCAGATAAAAGACCCACGCCTGAACGCTGTCGTCAGCATAACCAGGGTGCAATCAAGCTCTGACCTGCGCAGCGCCAGGGTCTACATCAGCGTGCTGGGCAATGACAAACAGCGGAAAGAGGCCTTGGAAGGCCTCCAATCTGCTGCATCGTTCATGCGCCGCGAGATTCGCAACCGCATCAACATGAAACACACCCCGTTCATGACCTACCTGCTGGACGACTCCCTTCAAGAAGCCGACCAGGTAACACGACTTTTGAACTATGTGAAACCAGATGACGAGTCCGTTACCGAAGACTCCCCAGCCCCAAACGTCTCGAGCGACAACTAGCGTGCCCAACCCCAAATCCGGCGGCAAACCTCCCGTGGTCAACGGCTTCGTCAACCTCTTCAAACCTCCCGGTATTACCTCCATGGACGCCCTGCGCCAGATCAAACGCATCACCGGACAACGCCAGAAAGTCGGCCATTGCGGCACCATGGACCCACTGGCCCGCGGCGTGCTCCCAGTGGCGTTTGGCCAGGCCACGCGTCTCATGGAAAACGTTGTTGGCGGCACAAAGCTGTACCGAGTGGAGATCACCCTAGGCGTAGCCACCACCACCTATGACGCTGAAGGCGAGGTTGTGAAAACCGGAGATGCTGAAGGGATTACCAGAGAGGCTGTGGAAGATAGCCTACGGCCCTGGATTGGTGTGGTACAACAGGTTCCGCCTATGTACAGCGCCATCAAAATCGACGGCCAACGCCTCTACAAACTGGCCCGCGCCGGAATCGAAGTGGAACGAAAATCTCGCCCAGTTGAGATTCACGACATCCGGATTATAGAGTTCGCAACACCAAAATTGGTCTTGGACGTGGAATGCGGTCAGGGTACATACATCCGTTCTTTGGCCCATGATGTTGGCGAAGCCCTAGGGTGCGGCGGCCATGTGGCTGACCTGGTTCGTCTTCTCTGCGGTGGGTTCCCGGCCGAGGAAGGCATCACCCTAGAACAACTTGAAGAAGCCGCAGGTACTCCAGACGGCTGGCAACAGTATCTCCACCCCGTTGACCGGGTGTTGCGGAACCTGAAGAGCATAACGCTAGACCATAACGCCGAAGAGAATCTGCTCCACGGCCAATCAATCACTCTAGGTCGGCCAGAACTCGAAACCGGGTATTTGGAAGAATGCCGGGCTTACAACTCGGACGGCATCTTCTTGGCATTGGTCCGGTTCGACAATCCAACCAACTCCTGGCACCCGGCAAAGGTCTTCCAGGCAGGTTCCCCCTCTCCCTACGCCCCCACCTCTGTCTAGGCACTCCATAGCAACTCGACATAAATGCTCGTTTCCATAGCCCATCATTTAGTTGTGACTATATATAACTATATTGTCATTATAACGTTATCAATTCGCACACATATAACGCAATTTTCTTGACAATTTTAGCCGGAATTGTATAGTTGATTACGTTACGTAAATCCAAACACAGATTGGGCTTCGAAACAACGCACTTTAACACAATCATCCGACCGAAACATTGAGGGGTGGATAATATGGAAGCCTATTGCTTTAAGTGCCGAAACAAACGGGAGATCTCAAATCCTCGTCAGGTCACACTAAAGAACGGCCGTCCTGCCACCCAGGGTCTCTGCCCTGAGTGTGGTACCAAGGTGTTCCGGATCGGCAAGTCTTAGGGATTCACCAGTTGGATTCGCCGGGGGGATTCGCCTGGAAATTCCTTACAGAATAACTGGGAAGCCCAACTTCGCCAGCAGTTTTTGTGGGTTCGTCTCCAGCAGCGCATGAATTTCATCGTCGTTGAGACCGGCCCCCTTGGCTACCTTGTGCCTGATATCCGGGGTCAGTAAATCGTCTGGTTCGTGGGCGTCTGAGTCGAGCACGGTGATTGCTCCGGCCTCGCGTGCCGTCTTCACCACGTGGCCATTGGCCAAGCTGTGCCCTTTGCGGGCTGACACCTCAAGATAGATTCCCTTTTCTGCGGCCAACCGGGCTTCTTCATAGGTGATCAACCCTGGGTGTGCCAGCACGTCTACGTAGTCAGAACGCAACGCTGCCTCGTTGGTGCCCGGCTCCACTGGCTCTACTGGAGTCTCTCCGTGCACCGCAACCAGCTTTGCGCCCATCTCCTTGGCCGTCCTTGCCACCAAATCAATGTCATCCTTGGGCACGTGGGTAATCTCCACACCAGGCAAGGCTAGGATGTCCCAACTCTTGGTCGCCTGGGCACAATCAATAATTAGCGTCTTCAGCACAAATTCCACATTCCCCAGACCAACATGGTCGGTCACGGCCATGGCACGGTAGCCACGAACGTGGGCGCGACGTATCAATTCAATTGGGGACAATACGCCGTCGCTTAGGAAAGTATGGGTGTGGAAATCGTACATCTATCGGCTCCAAGTATTAAAAACGGTCAGGGTGGTTCACCGCCGCGTACAACGTCACTGGCACCACCGGGCTTGGCTAAGTATAGATACCGGTCGATGCATTAACAAGAATTCCAAACGCTGGTCATGATCTTAGGTAGCCAAATTTCCGTTGACACTATTTTTACCGACACCTACAATTGCGTCATCCAGGCACGGTGTCTATTGATGAAACCGGCCTATATAACCTCCGGGGGCATACCAATGGCAGATGCGCTGGTGAGCAACGCTGGGGATACCGCCCAACACACCTCCTGTGACCAATGCGGCAGGCCAGCCGGCAAGGGCCGATCTTACGCCTTTAAGAAACCGGTCCCAGAGGGAGCACTAGACCAGGGCACGGCCACTAAATGCACTTGGTGTGCCATCAAGCACCAGCCCATGCTCCGAAGATCGTTGATTGTGGCTTTTGTGGTCGGTACCATCCTAACGCTGCTGAACCAGGGTGATGTGCTTTTCTCAGGAAGCTGGAACAGCGCTCTCTATTGGAAGGTACCTCTTACATACTGTGTTCCCTTCTGCGTTGCCACCTACGGCGCTCTGAGCAACAGCAGACGCTAAAGTATCTAGAGCCTGCGAATTTCTCAAGAATCAAAAAGGCCCCGCCAATGGCGGGGCCTTTCAAGTTTTTAGGTGCTAGAGATTATTAACCCAGTTGTCGAATCACCGAGACGACTTTACCGCGTACTTCCACGTTGTCAGCGGCACAGTAGATGGGATCCATGGTGCTATTAGCCGGTTGCAGCCGGACTTGGCTGCCCTCGGCGTAAAACTTTTTCAGCGTGGTCTCTTCTTCTTCTTTCAACCACGCAACGACTGTCTCACCGTTGTTCACGGTATTTGACGGCTTTATGATGACTACGTCGCCGTCGTCAATCAGGGCGTCAATCATCGACGTACCTTTTACTCTCAAGGCGAACAACGTACCGTGCTGGCGCTGCAACTCGGGTGCCACCTCGACAGTGTCAAATTCTTGGCTGGACTCGGACGCCTCTGTGCTCCAAGCGGGAATCGGAATACCGGCGGCAATGGCGCCGACAATTTGGACCCTGGGGGCGTTGGAAACCGGCTGCCCGTCTTGGTCCAATATCTCAATCCCCCGAGCGACGTCAGGGCGGCGGTTGATGTACCCGGCCTGCTCCAACTTATCCAAGTTGTAGTCCACAACTGATGTGGAGCTGATATCACAGGCTCTCTGGATGTCGCGCACTGTGGGTGGGATTCCATTCTCCTGATAGAACTCCAGGAGAAATTGAAGAATACGTTGTCTGCGGGGCGGCATTTTTTTACTGCTTACCATATAGTCCTTTTAGATCAAGCCGACTTGGAAACCAGTGCTTGGGTTCTAATTAATGTGATTAACATAAGAAACAAATGTTCTGAAAATAGGCTAGCAAAGGCACCGCCACGTGTCAACGATTATCTGTCACGATACACATAGCTTAATCAGGACGCATGTTTGGGCCACAAAAAAACCCGCCCCTGTGAAGAACAAGGGCGGGTATAGTTGCTTGTTTAGGTGTTTAGTCTAAGCGGAGGCGGCAGCGGCCTTCATCTTGTTCAGATTGGCAGCCATGCGGGACTTGCGCCGGTTAGCGTTGTTCTTGTGCAAAATACCTTTTTGAACGGCTCGATCCAACGTGATCAACGCCTCTTTCACGGCAACCTCGGCTTCTGCTACGTCACCAGCTTCTACGGAGCGCAGCGCTAGGGCCATCGCTGACCTGGTTTCGGTGCGGTCTCCTCTGGTACGTACGGCTCTTTTTACTTGCTGGCGACCAGCTTTCTTTGCGGGCAACTTGCTCCTCCTGCGGTCTCTGCTCCGGCGCTATATCGGCCGGTCGAATGTCTAATTTATGTCCAGGCTTTCCAGGTTCAACCGTAATAATAAGCGCGAACCCGACTTAAAAAAGCCGTCGCGCCTATTATAAACCAAGTTAGGCCAGTTTCCAAAGGCCGATGGGTTTATCATCGACCTTTGGTCTTGATATCTGGGTTAAACGTCCAGGTTTTGAACGCTGCGGGCGTGGGCTTGAATAAAGCTTTTGCGAGGCGCAACCGTCTCACCCATCAACGTCGTGAATACATCATCAACCTCAACAGCGTTGTCGATGGTCACCTCCAGCATCTGCCGGGTCTCCGGGTTCATCGTGGTTTCCCACAATTGGTCCGGGTTCATTTCGCCCAAACCTTTGTAACGCTGAATCTGCGGAGTACGAGTACTGGTCATGTTGGCCAGATATTGATCCTTCGCTTCTTCAGTGTAGGTGTAATCGACCTTTCTGCCGGTCTGTATTCGGTACAGTGGCGGCTGGGCGATGTACAAGAAACCCTGTTCAATCAGAGGAAGCATCCTACGATACAGGAAAGTAAGGATTAGTGTCCGGATATGAGAGCCGTCCACATCAGCGTCGGTCATGATTATGATCTTGTGGTAGCGAATCTTTGTCGCGTCGAATTCTTCGCCTTCACCTGCGCCTAGAGCAGCAACCATGGCCCGGATTTCTTCATGGCCCAGAATCTTGTCCGGTTGCTGAAGAACCCGCTCCACGTTCAGAATCTTGCCCTTGAGCGGCAGGATCGCCTGAAAGTGTCGGTCGCGGCCCATCTTGGCCGACCCACCGGCAGATTCACCCTCAACAATGTAAAGCTCAGACTTGGCCGGGTCACGCTCAGCGCAGTCGGCCAATTTACCTGGCAGCGACGAGCCGTCCAGCGCATTCTTACGAATGACCAGGTCTCGGGCGCGTTTGGCGGCTTCTCTCGCCTTCTGAGAGGTCAGGCATTTTTCCACGACACGTTTGCTGTCGGTGGGGTTCTCTTCCAGGTACCTTTGCAGGCCCTCGCTAACCACCGAGTCCACGGTACCGCGGACTTCAGCGTTGCCCAGTTTGGTCTTGGTCTGGCCTTCAAACTGGGGGTCGGTCAGCTTGACGCTGATCACAGCCGCCAATCCCTCACGAACGTCTTCACCGGTCAGGTTCGACTGGTCCTCTTTGATATAACCCTGTTTGCGGGCGAAATCGTTAATCACCCGGGTCAAGGCGGTGCGGAACCCGGTCATGTGGGTGCCGCCCTCTTGGGTGTTAATACAGTTGGCGAAGGAATAAACAATCTCTGAGTAGGTGTCGTTGTACTGAACGGCCACTTCCACAGAGATATCGTCCTGCATCTTTTCGAAATAAAATGGGCTGGACTGAACGGTCTTCCGGTTTCGGTTGACGTTACGCACTAAGTTGGCGATGCCGCCGTCAAAGAAGTAAGTCCGTTGGATATCGCCTTTGCGCTTGTCTGAATGCAGATGGCTGATGAACGCGATTTCCAAACCCTTGTTCAAGTAAGCGATTTCCTTGAAGTGGGAAACCAGCATGTCAAAGTCGTACTCGATGATCGGGAAGATCTGCTGGTCGGGCTTGAACGAAATTGTGGTGCCATGCTCGGCGGTTTTATCGCCTTTGACCAGGGCAGTGGTCGGTTTACCTCGCTCATATTCCTGAGAGTAGAGATAACCCTGTTTCCGGACTTCAGCTCGCAGGTTTACTGACAGAGCGTTCACCACTGAGCCACCCACGCCGTGCAGGCCACCGGTGACCTTGTAGGCGGCACCGTTGAATTTACCACCGGCGTGGAGGGTGGTCATCACAGTTTCCAGGGCGCTCTTGCCGGTCTTGGGGTGTTTGTCGATGGGAATACCGCGGCCGTTGTCGACCACCGTTATCCAACCGTCTTCGGAAATGGATATCTCCACCCGCTCGCAGAAGCCGGCCATCGCTTCGTCAACTGCGTTATCTAAAATCTCATAGATAAGGTGGTGCAGGCCGCGCTGGTCAGTACTTCCGATGTACATTCCAGGCCGGACTCGCACTGCCTCTAGGCCCTCTAGGACCTGAATATCTTTGGCTGTATAGTCGCTTGTTGGGGTTTGCGTCATGTTGTTATTTCACCCTAGGAATTCGTTGGATAAACAGAGAAACAATTACACGTGAAAAGGGGAGTTAAAAACAGCAGG
>CAVODA010000026.1:0-11012 GCA_963694265.1 Dehalococcoidia bacterium | reverse complement strand
AAGTACAATATCAAGGGTTTGTCCGGGGAGTTCGTCGAGGTGGCCAGGGCCATGGGTGCCTACACCGAGCAGATAACCGACCCCGCTGAGATTATCAACTCCATCAAACGGGGCGTGGCAGAGACTGAAGCTGGCAACACCGTGGTCTTGGAGTTTATCACCAAGGACGAGGGACAATACTCTAAATTCTAGGGTTCATACCCAAGGCTTCTGACAGGAATTTTTGGCCATAACTTTTGGCTAGGGCTTACCCCAACGCTGGTCGGTCTAGAAGTCGTTCAACAGCTAATGCCGCTTCTTCCTGCATACCTGGGATAACATGGGAGTAAATGTCCATGGTGACCGAGATACTGGAATGACCCAAGCGTTCGCTTACGACCTTCGGGTTTATCCCCGCGCTTAGAGCTAGTGTTGCATGGGCGTGCCTTAGCCCATGAAAGGTCAAATGTGGCAGACCTTGAGCCTTCACCAACTTAGGAAACTCTTTGCTGATGCGGTCAGGGTCAATTGGGGAACCGTCCAACTGGGTAAACACATACCCTGTGTTACTCCAGAGAGCACCGTAGTCCAACTGATGTTCCATCTGGGTACCTCTGTCACACCGTGCAGTAACTCAACTGCCTCTGGTGATAGCGATATGGACCGCCGAGAGCGTGGAGTCTTTGGCTGGCCTTCCACGAGTCCATGGTCAGTAATCTGTTGGAGGGTTCGCACTACACGTAATGTTGCACCGGCCAGGTCAACCGAGTCCCACTTCAGACCAAATATCTGTTGGCAACCGGGGGAATAAAAAGCCCCCCTTTGCCAAATGGGGGTTTTCGGTTCTACTTAGACAGCCCCTGCTTACCACCGGCGGCGTTGATCCCGGTAATTAGGCGCAACAATCGGTAGCCAGTCTACAACTAAGCCGTCTACCAGACGGGAGGCGATACGGGATTTCGTGTCTTCCAGGTCTTCGATGGTGGAGACGGTGGTAATGACGGTGGGTAGGCGGGCCTCATGGCGGTGGACTACAATCTGGTACAGCTTCTCTTCTGCCCAGGCAGTGCTGCTTTCTGCGCCGAGGTCGTCTAATACCAATAGAGGGACCGAGTTTATTTGCTCAAATAATTCGTCGTAGCCCACTTGACTGTCCGGACTGAAAGTTGCCCGCAGGTGGTCCAGCAACGTGGGCACAAAGGCAAAGAACACCTGGCTGCCCTGCCTGAGGCGTTCTCCGGCAATGGCCACGGCCAAGTGGGTCTTCCCGCAACCACGTGGGCCGTTGAATAGCAGCCAGCCCTCCGGGTTTGCCGCAAAGGCTTCGGCAGTGTGTAGTGCTCGGTCCAGCGACTCCTGTTCTTGCGCGGACGCACCGGCGCCACCCAGGGTGTCAAAGTTCTCAAAGGTCATCCGCTGCAGCATCTCGGCTTGGATTTCGCCAATTCCCTGAACCATGCGGCTGTTGAAATTGCCCAGTTGGACAACCTCGGCAGTGCCATCTGACCCTTCAAGCCTGGTGCGCAGGGCGTCGTCCAGGCGTTGGAGCGGGCCTCGAACGGTGATCACGGTGGGCAGCGAGTTGTTGTAGCGGTGGTTAATTACCTGGAACAACTTCTCTTGGGCCCAGGGTGTGGCCTTGCTCATGCTCAGGTCATCTAGAACCAGTACTGAGACGTTGCGCACCTGCTCAAATAGTTCGTCATAGGAGACTGGACTGTCTGGCGAATACGTTGCCCGCAGATGGTCCAGCAAGTCTGAGGCCACTATGAAAAAAGTAGTCTGGCTTCTTTCGATGCACCGGTTGGCGATGGCCACCGCCAGGTGGGTCTTGCCGCTGGCGCTGGGTCCGGTCAATACCAGCCAACCTTGGGGGTCTTCAGCAAACTTGGTGGCTGATTCCATCCCTTCTGCGAACATCTGCTGGCTGGGGACGTCGGCCTGTGGTCCCTCTACGTTGGTGGTGGCGAAGGATATGCGCGCCAGAGCGCCTAGATTACTGTAGCGGCGCAGCGCGGCGGCCCGGGTGTCTTGGTCCTGGGTTTGCTGGCAGACGCAGGGAATGGCCTGTCCGAAGTCCGGATGGCCTACGTAGACCCGGCGC
The DNA here is from genome assembly GCA_963694265.1 of Dehalococcoidia bacterium. Lineage (GTDB taxonomy): Bacteria > Chloroflexota > Dehalococcoidia > Lucifugimonadales > UBA3495 > UBA9611. Next base: position 8,929 of record CAVODA010000026.1, on the reverse strand, counting down.
GTAACCCACCCACTGCCGTTGCACTGGGCGCAGAGGTCAATGGCGGGCTCGCTATCAGGGAGGGGTACCCCTCCGCCGTTGGTATTCGTCGAGATATTTCTGGCGGTTATCCGCCTCAGTATGTCGCCCAGGCTTTCCATCTTCCCCCCTTCTGACTCCACCCCGGTTTTCTTTTCCCTCGGCGGTCCAGCGTCTTAGAATGCCGGATACGTAACGCCAACTGCGCTTATTCTCTGCAACTGCAATGCCAAAGGCTTCTCTGAGCCAGGCCTCCGGGTAACGCCCCTCAGCCTCTTTAAGTTCCTCGGCTAGCAGTGGTGACAAGGCTCCGATGCCGTCTTCGTAAAGTGCGAATATGTTGGGCTTTTCCAACTCCGGTACGTCCCGAGGGGGAACAGGGGGCACTGCCCCGATTTCTACCGATGTGTCGGCTGGCTCTCCAGTGTCCAAACGAGCTACCGCCCGGCGGTCAGCTTCAGTGTTCAGTAGGAATACCGTGCCGGTGCCGGGTAGCTGAAGGGTCAAGAAGGTGCCGCGGGTTACAGCTAAACGCAGACCCTGGCGTATCCTTTCCTCGGAACCTTGGCCGTCTACTTTAAGACCCTTGATTAGCGTGCGATCAGCTAGGAACTCGTCCAGTGAAACGGATCTGAGCGCGCCCTTTTTGCGATGGAACAACCAGAGGCCGCGCAGCGTTATCTTCAGTTCAGCTAGATCCTGGATCTGCTCCAGAATAGGGCCGAACACAGGGTTGGGCACTGGGGTGTAGAGCGTGTTCCCAGTAAAACCAGAGAAGGCCCCGGAAGGCGCCATAACTAAAAGTCGTCCACCCTGGCTAATGAATCAAATCGGACAAAGTTGTCACGGAAGAAAAGCTGCATACTACCGGTTGGGCCGTTTCGGTGTTTAGCTACGATCAGGTCGGCGACGTTCTTCGGATAAGGCTGGCCCGGGTTCTGCTGACCCCATTCATCTTCGGTCGTGTAGACGTCTTCCCGGTGCAAGAACATCACAACGTCGGCGTCCTGTTCAATGCTACCGCTGTCACGCAGGTCAGACAGCATGGGTCTGTGTCCGGTCCGCTGTTCTACGCCTCGACTGAGCTGGGAGCAGCAGATGAGGGCCAGGTTCAAGTCTCTGGCCATGATCTTCAGCGACCGTGATATCTCAGTAACCTCTTGGACACGGTTGTCGGGGCGTCCGCCGCGGCCCTGGATCAATTGCAGGTAATCCACAACCAACAAGTCCAGCCCATGCTCCAGTGACAGGCGGCGCGACTTGCTCCGCATCTCGATCATGCTCTGGAAAGGTGTGTCGTCGATATAGACAGGCAGGTCTGATAGAAGACCGATAGCGTCGGTGATGCGCTCACCTTCTGCTTCAGTCAAAAGACCTAAACGCAGGCGGTGGGAGTCAATCTCGGCCTCGGAAGAAAGTATCCTGAGAGCCAGTTGCTCGCGGCTCATCTCCAGGCTGAACACGCCGGCCGTGGAGCCGTTCTTGGCGGCGTTAAGGCATATGTTCAAGGCCAGGGTGCTTTTGCCCAATGACGGCCTGGCACCGAGAATCACTAAGTCGGACCGTTGAACGCCGCCTAGAATCTCGTCCAGGTCTGTGTAGCCGCACATCACCGGGCCGGAGTTTTCTCTGACCGGGTCGGCTACTGCGGCTTGGTCTTCCAGGTATTGGTCATAAATCTGCCGCAGGGGCATGAAGCCACGCTGGGAGTCTGGCCCGCGAATGGTGAATAGCGCATCCTCAGCTTGCCTGAGGGTGGCATCCACATCGTCGGTGTCCTGGTAGCCCATGCTAGAGATGCGGGAAGCAACGTCAATGAGCTTCCGCATGGTGGCGGTGCGGGCGACCACGGTGGCATAGTGCTCGGAGTGCGCCGAGGTGGGAGTAACGGATATCAGATGGCTGAGATAAGCCATGCCGCCCACTGTTTCCAATTGGCTGGCGCGGCTTAGCTCACGCGCCAGCGTGACTTGGTCAATGGCCTCATCCCGCTGGAACAAGGCTTCACAGGCGGCAAAACAAAGCTGATTTCTCTCGCGGTAGAAATCGTCTGCTTTGATGTATGGCGCAACACGAGAGAAGCAGTCCCCATCGATTAAGACCGACCCAACAACCGCTTCCTCCGCCTCCAAGTCATGGGGTAACAGCTTCTCAGCGTACATTGCCCTATTCTTCGATCTCCGCGTTGACGTGAATCGTGGCGCTGACTTCGGTTGAGAACCGAAGAGTCACATCGTACTCACCGGGTTCCCGGATTGGGTCGGCGATCTCCACCCAGCGCCGTTCCACTTCGCGGCCTACTTTTTCGGCCAGTTCCATGGCGATATGGGTGCTGGTGATGGTGCCGTAGTAGCGTCCGGTGGGGGTGACTCTGGCGGTGAGGGTGATGGTGACATCGTCCAAGCCCTTGGCCAGTTCTTCCATGATGGCGGTCTCGCGAACGCGGACCTCATCACCTACTGCGGTAATCTTGTGAATCCGCTTTTTTACTTCGTCGGTGGCAATCTGTGCCAGGCCTTGCGGCAAAAGATAGTTACGGGCGTAGCCGTCTGGCACGCGGCGAACCTCGCCTGCTTTGGCCTTATTGGGGACGTCCTGGGTGAAAACTACTTCCATTATTGGTCACTTCCGTTGGGTTGTCCGATGGGTATGGTCAATCGGAATAGGGATTAAGCCCCATATTAAAGAGGCCAATTTATTATACGGCATGCCCGGTTTTGGGGGAAGCAGGGCCGGTCTGCGGCCTGGTCCTGCCGTGTTTCCATGGGTCTGCCTGTGTCTTTGTGCCTAAAATTGACTGCCCGCTGCGCCCCTCCTAAAATTATCTTCCGGGCTAATTTAGCCGGTTAACGGGTCAAGAGGGAGAGCAAATCGATTTATCATCGGCTGCGACCGGTGAAATATAGCCCTCTTTGCCCAACAAATCCAGGCAAAATTAGCCAATTTGAAACGAATATTTCCGGGCGATCTTCGAGTGATTATCGGGTAATCTTCGGGCAATCTTTCTTCAAGCAATCTTAATGACGATTTGGGGCCAGATATGGGATTCATAGACAACGTTGAACAGCAGACCCTTGGCATGAGGCAGGCCATACTAGCCCACCCGTTTGTTACCGGGGTGGGTGATGGCACCCTGCCCGTTGAGAAATTCAAATACTACGTGCTTCAGGATTATGCCTACCTGATTGATTACTCCCGCGCGTTGGCCCTGGCGTCGGCCATGGCACCCCGGCTGGACGACATGTCCTGGTTTGCCGGGTTACTTGACGAGACCCTTAACGTGGAGATGGCGCTGCACCGCAGTTATTGCGAGGAGTTTGGCATCAGCGCTGCCGAGCTAGAGGCGACTGTTGCCGCCCCCAGCAACTTGGCCTACACCAGCTTTTTGCTAAAGACGGCCCACCAAGGCAGTTTTGGCGAGCTGGTGGCGTCGCTACTACCCTGCCAGTGGGGTTACTGGGAGATCGGCAATAATCTCATGCGGCACAGCCTGCCGCAAAACACCCCGCTATACGCCCAGTGGATCGAGATGTACACATCGCAAGAATTCGCCGACCTAGCCGAGCACCTCAGGGCAATGGCCGACCGCATCGGCCAAGAAGCCGGCCCGTCAGAACTAGCCGCCATGACCCAGGCCTACGAAACCAGCATCCGCCTAGAGTATGGGTTTTGGGACATGGCGTATGGGATGGAGGGGTGGCGGGTCTAGCTGACCTATAAAAGTCAGTCAAGACGCAGTGAGAATACTAATCGTATTTCAAATGCGTTGGTATTAGCCTTTGGATAAAATCGCAAGTATCAAGGTCGTTCCAGAATTGCACGAATTCAGGACAACCTTTTTGAATTAAAAATATTTTTGCGTCTGCATCCTTGGAACAATAACCATTTGGGTTGGTAGAAACCATATCGGAAATAAGCTTCAATCCGTCCGGGTTGGTTGCACACGCTTCAGCAAACGTCCCAAATCTAAGCCGACATATAACTGCAAGAGCAATTAGCGCGTCATTTCCGTCGGGGATAATTTCGCGTAACAAAGCTTTAGTGAGGTCGAAAGCATATAAAAATCGCTTGAGCCGCCTAGGGTTTCCTTCAATTCTTATGGCTACGATTTTTTTACGTCATCATCGAGCCCTGCCACATCCTTATCAGTCAATAATGCCACTATGAGATTGGTCCCGCTTGGTATCGTTATCGGGATAGATACTTGGACGATTTTGTCCGAATAATCCCTACCCAACAGTTCTGCACTGGCTCCGTACATGGTTTTAATTGTCTCCGCCAATGCAATCTGGTCTACACCAATGACAAATACGCATTGAGATTTATCGAGGAACAGCTTTAGCGACTCGAGTACGGTGATCTCGCCTTCAGGAAGGCATCGGTCTAAATCATCGATAAAAACCACAAGCCTCCCTTTTTCCCCGACATATTCCTTCACCACATCAGCAAATCGTTCTTCGAAACCTTCGATGTAATCATAGAAATTATCTCGTCCGACGCTGGAAAATTCCTCAGCGACTGTGTCCATAGCCTTGTCAGTTATCAATCCCAGGCTAGCTATTTTGATAGTGCTTCAAGCGCTGGCCTTTGCGACCCTCTTAGCTAGGTTGAGTGCAATCCTCTTGGCTTTACGCGGTGCTCCACGATCTTTATGGATACCACGGAATGGATACCACGGAGGATTATATGAATAAGGGCGTCCCACAACGTTTCTTTACGATCGTATTTCCATGCATCAAACCAAACGCTCTTAATATCTGTTTCTTCTTGTAAGTGGAGCTAAATGAAATTCATCATCGTGGTTTTGCCAGAACCCCAAGGTCCGTATATGCCGAGAGTAAATGGCAACCGAGATTCGGTTTTTATGAACTCAGCAACTCCAGCGGAAAATGAGTCGAACCCCAACTTATCATCTTCGAATTTTGTTAAAGAGAGATCGAGTCCTGACATAGAGCATCCTAATACTTGGCGAATTGGTAAGCCTAAAAGGAGCCAACATGAACACGGTCAGAAAGACTATTCAATCCAGACGATTAATCTGTTCGGAGTGATTGACGGTAAATATTTGATCGCCGCGCACGGAAACATTTCGCAAAAAAATGCCCTTGAGTAGAGTTCCTACCCACGGGCATTTTTGTTTCTAAGAAGAGACTGCTGACTTAAACCAGTACAGGTACCGAATTCTTTTGATAGACCTGGAAGCGGTGGCGGGATGTGTCTGCTATTAGGACGCGGTTGCGGTGGTCAACGCGTACTGCACAGGGGGTCCAGAGTACCTTCTCTGGTGTGAAGTCGCGGACGCCGTTGCGTTGGCGGATCATGTCCGGGTTGGACTTGATCTTGTCGACGCCTAGGCTGGAGAGCGCGGCGTCACCGGTGAACTCGGTGATGAAACGGCCCTCGGCGGTTAGCACCTGGACCCGGTTGTTCAACCAATCGGCAATGTAGATGTCGCCGTCATTGTCGACGCAAACACCGGTGGGGCGGTTGAACTGGCCAACGGGCGCATCGACGTAGACCATGCCGCCCTGTTCCTTGGCGAAGGTGCAGTCACCGCCAGTGCCGGGTCGGCCGCTTTCGCCGGGTCTTCCAAATGTAGCCAGCCATTTGCCGTCGTTGGTGAATGATTGGACTCGGTCGTTACGCCAGTCGGCGACGAACACGTTTCCTTCTTTATCCAGGCAGATTCCCCAAGGCAGATTGAACTCGCCATCCTCAGAACCGGCGCTGCCAAACTTGCCTAAGAACTTGCCGTCCAGGGTGAACTTCTGCACCCGGTTATTGCGACTGTCCACAATGAATACCGTGCCGTCCGGGCTGATAGTGATACCGGCTGGGCGGTCCAACTCACCGTCTCCGGAGCCGTGGGTGCCCCAGTGGTTCTGGTACTCGCCGTCTCTGTTGAAGACGGTGATGCGGTGGGTCCACTCGTCGGTCACGTAGACGTTGGTGTTTTTGTCCAAGGCGATGGACATGGGCCAGATGAACTGGCCGGGCTCCTCGCCGTAGGAACCAAATTCAGTTATGTATTCTTCTTTGTCCTCGCCGATGCGGAACATATTGATTCGAGTGCCGTCCGACCGTGATTCATAGGAACGGTTGACGATGTAGACCACATCGTCCGGCCCCAGAGCAAAGTCCATAGGATTTCGGAAACCGGTGCCCTGGAACTCGGAACGTCCAGCGGTGAAGCTGTAGGTGAACGTCCGGTCGTTGATACCCAGGAATACGCTAGCCATAGCAATTCTCCTCAGGGATTGGCCCCGCTCCGGTTTTGCGCCGTAGCAGAGGCCCATTTTTTAGATTAGAAGCTGGTTTGCCCGGGTTTCAGCCCAGGCTTTTAATATCGTTTTAGATAAAATTGAGGGTTTCGTAGTTGCCACCGACGATTTCTTTGGCGTCCAGACCCATCCACCGGTCCAGCAGGGTGGTGTAGGGGGAGCGGAAGTCTACGTTGTGTTGCAGATTGCCGCCGTCTTCCAGTTTGCCGTCTTCCAATGACGGGTACTCGCCGTAGATGCCGCCCTTGACGTTGTCGCCGATGGCGAAGGCCACGCCGCCGGTGCCGTGGTCGGTGCCGGAGCCGTTGTCCATGGCTCGCCGGCCGAACTCTGAGTAGAAGAACAACGTTAGGTTGTCACTCTTGCCCAGTTGCCTGATGTCGGTCATAAAGGCGTCAATGTTGACGGCTACGTCCTGCAGCAAGTTGGCGTGACCCACCGACTGGTTGGCGTGGGTGTCAAAGATGTTGTACGGCGCGGTGGTGAACATCACCCTGGTGCCGAATTCAGCATTGTGTACTTGGGCCATGTCACGGAGATAACCGCCCATGGCCGTGCTGGCGTACTCAACCTCTGATCGGTAGAGGCCGGGCGCGGTGCTCAGGATGTCGGCGCCTTGCAGGGCTTCGATCCCGGTGCGGCGGATGTAATCGTCCACTGCTCCCTGGCCAATGGCCGGGGCGTACATGCGTCCAAACAGGTCTAGAGCATCTGCTCGTTGGGCCTCGGCTCCCATGTCGGTGAGCAGCCCGTAGGTGCTGAGGTCGCCCACAGAGGCAACTGCCACGCCCTCTTTGGCCATTGAACGGGGCAGGCCGCGGCCAAAGTTCACTCCGGTGAGCACGTTCTCGCCCTTGGGGTCCACATCTTGAATGACGCTGCCCAGCCAGCCGGTGAGACCCAGTTCATTGGGTTCACAGGTGGCCCAGATGTCCATGGAACGGAAGTGAGAGAGGCTGCCGTTGGGGTAGCCAACTCCCAGAATGATGGCCAGATGGCCTTCATCCCAGTGTTTTTTCAGCGGGGCCAAGGCTGGGTGGAAACCCAGTTGGTCGTTGATGGGAATGATCTGATCTGCGGCAATGCCCAAAGAGGGGCGATAGTCTCGGTAGCGTGGGTCGTTGTACGGGATTATCGTGTTCAATCCGTCGTTTCCGCCGGACAGTGACATGACTGCTAATACCGGGTCTTTTACCGTTGATACCATCTCTAATCCTCCGCCTACAGCCATTGGGCTGTTTTAATCAGGGTTTAGTTTTTGATTCTTGATTGTATGGATCCTGTCAGGTTTAGCCGAATTGGAATTCCGACGTGGTGGCAATCATTTGCAGGGTCTCACCGGCCCGTTTGGTGAACTCAGTCTGCTCTGCTTCCGTGCTGTGTTTCAGTGCGCCACCGGAGTCCAGATGCTGGGTGAGCTGGCTCTTGGTTTCTTGGGCCAAGTCCATGGGGCCAACAAGGTCGAGGCAGCCGCTTAAGAACTGCTCGGAGCTTGGCACGTCGCCGATGGCCATCAATCTCTCGATGATGGAACGCACGCCGGGCAGCTCAGTGTTGCCCAGCATGGATGATGCAAAGTTGATGCGGTCAATGAGGCTGCCGCTGTTGATCCACTCTCGGCCCATGTGCCAGCCTTCAACGGTGGGCGGGTTCATCAGGTCCAGGCCCATGTACTTGGGCTCCATGGCCACAAAGAACAGGCCCGGCTTGGGCTCAAGGTGATCACCGACCATGCGCATGGTGCCTATGACCACGTCTGCGGGGCTCTTGACCTTGGCAAAATGGACTACCTCGTCCTTGAAGAAGTCCGAGTTCAACAGAACCTTCAGCATGGCTGTGATCTCGTACCCCGAGTCGAAGTACGCTTGCTCCAGGGCCTTGATGGCGTCCATGTCGCGGGGCGGGCTCAGTGTCCAAGAGGGCACCGGCGGCTCATCAGCCACAAAGAAGTCGTAGAGTTTCCGGGAGACGAACCTGGCAGTGGCCGGCTGCTTGCAGATTATGTCGACGATGTCGCCACCGTCCCAGTTGCCTGTCTCGCCCAAGAATGTCTTCTCGCCGTAATCATGGTCTGCCGGGTCGAAACGGAACTCGAAGGGTGTCCGACCGTAGGGGAATACCGGAATCGTCGGGGCCAGGTTCCAGCCGGTGAAGGCGCGGGCGCAGGCCTTGACGTCATCCTCAGTGTAGTTACTCTCGCCATCCATGCCGACGCCAACGGAGAACAACTCCAGAAGCTCCCGGCCATAGTTTTCATTTACTGCCGTCTTGTGGCTCTCAATGTTGTCCAAGTAGTAAAGCATGGCCGGGTCTGTGGAGAGCATCATGAGCATTTCTTTGAAGTTGCCCATGCCCATGTCCCGGAACTTGTCGATCTGAATCGCCGTGGTCCGGGCGTTGTCCACTTTATTGTCACCAGCACAGAGAATAGTGTGCCAGAAGAGGGACATCTTCTCTTTCAACTGGTATTTGTTGTTAATCATGCGGTAGACCCACTCGGTCTGGCCGGTCTCGATAGCGGCCTTATCGAAGTAGGAAGGATAAGCCCGGTACATCAGGTCTTCGTCGATTCCCGGGTCATTACCAGGATTCAGAAGTTCTTCGACCACATTGTCGTAGCCCTGGGCCAC